>NZ_JAELUD010000012.1:0-81426 GCF_016429185.1 Aquitalea sp. ASV11 | reverse complement strand
CCCCCCCCCCCCCCCCCCCCCCCCCCCCCCCCCCCCCCCCCCCCCCCCCCCCCCCCCCCCCCCCCCCCCCCCCCCCCCCCCCACATCTTACTGTTCGTCGGCAGCGTCAGATGTGTATAAGAGACAGAAAGTCTGCGTTCCAGTGAGGTTGTTGTTCAGAATGATTTGATTGATTGTCCCTGGGTTTGCAGAATCATTGCCAAAGCTGATTACTTGGTTATTATATTTCATCTGTATGCCAATTCCCTTTGCTGTGGATGTAGTTGTCGGGGTCAGTATGCTTCCGGTTTGCCCGATATTATTATTGTCAGTAAAAGTAATTGCGAGCTTTGTAGGCCCGGGGCAATTGATGCTGATATTGAATGGAACGCCTGCTGAGGTGCTGCCAATCTGCAGAAGTTGAGTGCTGTAGATTAATGGCAAATTGACATTGGTATTAGTACTGCTTAGTAATGTGCAACTATTATTGGTGATGATGGTGGCGCTAGAAGTATATAAATAAGTAGCATCCCGGATTGTATTACTACTGTTGTCGAACCCAAACCATAATGAAAAAGTGCCTAAAAGATTAATCGGGGTGGATGGTATGTTATCGGAAAGTTTGTATAGAATCATATGCATACGCGCTCGATATGTATATGCTTTATTAAAATATACAGTGTCATCACAGGTGATCTGCTCGAATTGCTTTAGCCAGACGGTGCCCTGGTTAGTGCAGGCGTTGACTATTTCCATGCCTAAGCTAAAACCAATAGACTTGCTGCCGTTTGCAATAAAAACTGTACGACCATTAATTGGCGTGGTGGTATTCAAATTTGGCGAAAATCTGAATTTTCTAAAGGTGTCACTGGAGTTGCAGCTTAATAAATCAAATGTTGGACTAATTAGCTCAGTGCCAATTATGCCGCCTACAGGAATGCTATTGCGGTTAAAGGTGTATGTTGGAATGGTTGTAAATACATTCTGCTGAAAGGAGCCTGGGTCGCACGTAGCGAAACTTGTGTGTGAGATTAAAAAGGATAGGAGAAAACCATAAAAATATTTCATAGTAAATATTCGTGAGCTGTAAATGTAGGCACGGGTTTAAAATGTAAGTGCAACAGTTAAGAGTTTAATTGATTCAGTGACTTATTGCTGTCAATCACCACCTACCTCCAGACATACTCGTCGTTGGACTGACTCCCTGAATCTGCCTTATGAAATATAGAATTAACCCTCTTATTGAATAGCTGTTTGACACACAACCATTTTAAATGAGCTAATAGCAGAGCCCGCATTATCATAGCTAAGCATGCATTTTTTTCCTCCATCCAAATCAACAAACAGGTTACCGCTAGCTTGTTTCACGCGGGCGAATAGCTTGCTATTTTGGCCAATATTCCCCACTGTTAATCCATCCTTGTCTTTTACGCTCGCACCAAAGGGGAGCGGGCTGTCATCGGAGAAGCGCGTTTTCAGTAATAGTGGTAAGCCCTTGCTAGTTTTAAATTTTACCAGCACAACTGAGCCACTTCGAGGAATGGCTTGCGTACTACTATAATCCAGTTGTACGCCATCATTCATGCTACCAGTTTCCAGCTGTATATCATTCTTGCGATAAGAGGATAGTGATGGTAGTAGTGCATGACCGGAACTATCTACTTCTACGCCAATACCAGGTACTACCATTGCACCTTTGGCATCTGGTGCTTCAATAATTGCGGTACTTTCTCCGAGTGGTTGACCAAATAGTACAGTCCCGGCAGCAGCAACGACCGAGCCATTTAATCCCAGTGAAGCTTGTTTATTACCACGGGCGCTGCTGGCACTCGCATTGATAATCCCTTTGCTACCTTGGTATGCAAGATTGCCAGCGATGCTGCTATTATTATTACCATTACCACTGCTATCTCCGATATTTACTCCATAGCTTATTTTTCTATCCTGGTCCAGGCTGCCACTCATGTTCAGTTGTGCATCACGATTTCCCGTAGAGTCATTACGTAGGCTGCTGCTAAATATTTTTCCACTGTCTATGTTGAAATTGATACTTAGCATGATGCTGTTTACACTTTGCCCACCATTGTTGGCCTGTCTGCTTGCATCAACAGCCAGGCTACCCCATTTGAAACCTTGTCTTATACCCATTTGATATTGAGTATTGTGGGCTTGGCCTCCCCAGTAATCCTGAATCGATCCGCTTATATAAGCAGAACTTCCATTTTTGAAATTTTGATTAATATTGACTTCGCCTCGGCTACGTAGTCGGGGAAAGTTGTTAAACAATAATTGATTATTGTTAGCACCTGTTATTGTATCCCGCATATTTAGTGCAGTTTGCAAGTCCATGAAACCCGATGTCGAGTAACGATAGGCAGCAAGTGTGACATTAGTTCCTGTGCTATTGAATAACTTATTGAAACTGAATCGGTAAGACTGGCCAGTAAACGATGTGCTATTGATTCTTGTATTTGAATTACTGATATCAAGACCAAGCGCACCAGCCCCAGTATTAAATACACTTCCAAGCTCTAACGTGTTATACCCATCTGAAGCGGTCACCCCACCATTCAGTGTGAGTAAATTCGATATTCCGCGCTGGTACGTGAACTGTCCGAGCATGGGGGTAGTATTTGCCAGTTTGCGCACTTGGCCTAAAGTAAAGTTATAGTGGCTTGCACCTTCGCGTAGCGAACGTGGTACCGCAGAAAACGGTACTGTAAATGTTGATTTTTTGCCATCAGCTTCAGTTACTGTAACAACAAGGTCACCGTTGTAGCTGGCTGGAGCAATATCCCTGATTTCGAATGCACCAGGAGCAACCGTTGTATCGTAAATGATATAGCCGTTTTGCTGGATGACCACATGCGCATTGCTATTGGCCATGCCACGTACAACTGGTGCGTACCCAGTATCATTGATGGGCTTCATCCTGTCATCGCTGGCAATGCGAACACCACGTACCGGGACTGAAGTAAATAGGTCGGAATCGCTAAAGCTATCACCAATAATCAGTTGGGAATTGATAGAATCCAGGTCGTGACTGATATAGTTTCTGATCGGTACGACTGAATGCCCATTAGTGTTACTCCAGTTAAGCGAAGTCGTATTACGGAAACGCCAGCTGCCCAAGTTAAGGCCGATATTTGCCGATAGATAGGCATTACTGTTATCGGAGCTGGCGGTTTTTGAGTAGTAAAAGTTGCTGGAGTAATCCAGTAGCAGCGCAGGCACACCTTCATCCCAGCTTTCTGGTGAGGTATAGCCTATGAAATGCTGCTGCATGTCAACTTGAGGAACGCTTATTTTAATTTGTAGCAGATTACTATCAAATTGATAAAAAGCGCCATTGATCTGCTTGGCCAGATCAATACAGATGTCCTCATCTTTTTGTGTTGGCACCGGCAAACGATCGGCACGAACACCCAATTCCAGTAAAAGTGACCGTGGAATGCATGGGACAGTGTTTTTATTGTCTTCAGTTTTGATGAGGCGAATATCGCGGCGTCCTCGTGGGACTTCGTTGATGAGTACATCGGTACTGTACTCGCCCTCTGGTAGTGATGCTCCAGTCTGAAATTTGCTAAAATCCAGTTGCTTCAATGAATTACCCCATAGCAAGCTTCTATCAAAAGAAGGCTCGCTACTATTTTCATTAGCTTGCACTGCTTGATGGCTTATGCCAAAGCAGACTGCTAGGAAAAGGTGTATTGGTTTTTTTTGAAGCGAATGGGTTTCACTGCGTAAGCCTTATTGTGTCACTACGGTGGCAACTTTCAGGTGGTTTATTCGGCAAACTTTGCTATATAGCTTGTGCTGCCACCAAAGTCATTGATAACGCTAAAATTTATACCGGGCTTGATGTCATTACTCTTGGATGTGATTTCGTATTCAACATCGTCATTAGGTGACACCATGGATTTTTGCGGTGATAAATCTACACTACCCTTAACTTTTTCTGTATTGATTTGTATTTGATTGAAAGTGATATAGTAAGGAGTGCTATTGTGAATAAGCACATGCCATTTAGAATTTTTGCTAACTAGTTTCCAACTTAGTTTTTCTGGGGCATTTTCCGGCGATATAGCTAATTTTTCAGGGCGAAAGAAAAATTTGATACGACTTCTAATACCAATGCGTAGCTGGTTAGGATCGTCGGTGTTTTGTGGTACTTCGAGTACATTTATCCAGAACAAGCTTTCCTTGTCCGTAGGGAGTGTAATTTCTCCGGTGTAACGTACACGAATGTTTTGTCCTTTCTCGGCTTGTAATACGGATATGGGCGGAGTTAAGACAAAGGGGGCAGTAGTGTTGTCCGGCGTCTCTTTGCTATTTCCTTCATCAAGCCATGTCTGAATTAGTGATGCCCTTTTCCCTGCATTATTTACGGTGAATGTAATTTCTTTTTTACTGGCGGGGTAAATAATACGTGTTGTATTGATGGATACATCAGCTTGTACCAGATTAAACAGACTACTTGCGGAAAAGATGCAAATAGCTGTTGTGCAATTTTTTATCATATTTTTCCCCGTACACTTTAATGATGATGGCTGGAGGGAGATATGAATCTACCTCCCTCTTTTCCCTGTTACTTCGGTAAAAACGAGTTTGTTGAGTGTGGGAATGTTTACTCGTATTGCACGGTGTAATTCACTGTGGCAATAACGGTACCTGCAGTGACTGCATTTTTGGCATAGTAACTAGCACGGTAATTCAATATGGCACTACTGTTGGTAATGTCAAAGGCAGCACCGCTGCTGCCAAATCCGCTTCCTTGGCCAATATTGATTGGTGTATTGGAGTTGATGTTGTACAAGGCAACATCGACATTACCCGCCGTGCCCGTATTGATCAGCCTGCCAGTCGCCGCATCGACATTGCTACCGGACTCAAACCATGCTGCAGCTTGTTTGAAAGGTTGTGGACAACCGCTAAGGGTGATGGAGAATTGTGTGGCTCCTGCCGTTGCGGCAGGGCTTGCTAGTGCACTTGCCGAAACAATTGGTAGTGTAACCGTGCCGTCGTTGGTACCATTGGCTGCACTTATCGAGCAGGTGTCTGATGAAATATCTCCGGTGAAGCTGATGGTGCCGTCGGAGGCATGGGCTGTTGTGGCCAATGCAGCAAGTAATGACATGGTTGAAATACTTGTAAAACTTTTTCTCATTTCAAGCTTCCTCAAGTAGGCGGCCCTGTAATACATGTTTTTTTATAGTCTGGAAGTTGCAGCTAGGTAAGTTTGTGTCTACTTGGTTGAAAGAGGAGTCAATATGACTCCTCTTATTCAGTAGATATGCTATATGCAACGACGCCAGTGTGAGGCTGGCGTCTATATGCATATTGCGTTTTTCTTACTGATACTGAAGGGTGTAATTAACAGTAGCGACTACGGAACCGGCTGTTGCTGCGCCAGTAGCGTAGTAACGGGCATTGAAGTTCATGGTGGCAGCATTGTTGCTGATAGGTACCGCAGCACCGCTACTGCCCACGGAACCATTACCTTGGCCGACGGCAATCGGGGTGGTACTGCCAAGGTTGTACAGAGCTACATCAACATTACTGGCGGTGCCGGTGTTCTTCAGACGACCGGTAGCCGGGTCTACGTTAGAGCCTGCTTCAAACCATGCGGCTGCTTGGGTAGCCGTTCCAGAGCAGCCTGACAAGGTGATAGAGAACTGGGTTGCACCGGCAGTAGTGTTGGCGCTAGCCAAGGATTTGGCTGAAACGGTTGGCAGGGTGACAGTTCCGTTAGCTGTGCCACCTGCGATAGCCGGGGTGCAAGATTGAGCGGTTACATTACCATTGAAGGTGATGGTGCCGTCAGAGGCTTGAGCTTGGGCAGCAAAGCCAGCGAGCAGGAGAGCTACGGAAGTGCTGGTGAGCAATTTTTTCATGATATGTGTTCCTTTGTGTTGGATGAGGGTGATTCAAGTGTGCTGACGCGGTGCCTGCGTTTTGCTTGTGCAAGTATTGACTGGGCGGCTTTTTTTTTATCTAAGACGCATCATTTTTGAATCTAGGAAATTTCTTATAACCGGCATGTTTTCCTTGTTTATGCTCAAATAATTTAAAATTTTGCTTTTATTTGTAATTATTTGCTTTTGCTCAAAAGCACCGAAACGCCCACGCGCTGGTTCTTTTCTTTTATCAAGACAAACAGAAAAGTTATGCAAAATAAATTATTTTATTAAACTGCACATGACATATTCTGTGGGGCTTTTACCCGGTGCTTGCGATACAGAGCGTTTTGATTGTCAAGTGCAGAGGCTGGGTCAATAATCCGCATTTTCTTGCTGGCAGAGGGTTGCTATGTTGATTGGTGAGTCGCGTGTTGAGCGCTTGGTCGTGCACCGTGTGGGAAATCAGGCCCGAGGAGAGCCGCTACAGTTGTCTGAGCGTGCCAGTGATGTAGATGACGGTGTTTCGTCGCTGATCCTCAGCGGCTACCTGCGTGGAGTGGTGTCTGACAAGAAAAAGCATCAGTTCTTTCATGAGTCTGACCTCAATCTGAATGAGGTTTATCACTACACGCGGCAGTTCTTCCGGGGCGAACTCGACTTCCTTGCATTGTCACAGCGCATTGCCAAGCACCTGTATGCACGCTCACAGCATCCGAACATCAGTGCCGGTGACTTGTTTGTCATCCTGTTTTCCGGCTTGTCGGATGGTGAGCGTGAGTTACGTGGTCTGGGGGTATTCAAGTCCGAAGTGCGCGATGACTTTCTTTCCGTTATCGAGGCCGGTGAGGTGTTTGATATCCGGCATGCATCCGGCATCAATCCCAGGTTGATTGACAAAGGCGCCTTGATTCTGGAGTCCGGCCCCCTGGTGTATGCGGTGGACCGTGGAGGTCAGCAGGCAAAATTCTGGCTGGATGATTTTCTCAAGGCCATGCGGGTTCCTGATGCTACGAGTAGTAGCCGGATGGTTGCCAGCGTGGTGGAGCAGCTGTCTGAAGAGATTGCCGACCCGTTGGAACAGGCCCGCTTCAAGGATGAGTTTCTGGCGGTATGCGAAACCGAGGAAGAAATGTCCGCAGCTCAGGTCAGCTCGATTGCAGAAAAGTTTGTTGGCAAGGAGCAGGTCAGCCAGGCTTTTGATGATGCTGCGGAAACTTATGGCTTCGCCCTCGATGACGAGGCTCGCCTGCCTGCACAAAGCATGGCCAAGCGACTGGAGAAGTCGCTGTCAAAATATGGTATCGGCCACGGTATCAGCGTGTTGTTGCCTAGTGGCATTACCTTGAAGAATATCCAGTCGCAGAATGATGGTGAAGGTGAACTGACTTTGGTGTTGAAGTTGAACAAAAGAGAGTGAGATGACGCCACCCATCAGGGCTGTGACCTCTATGATGGTCAGCCGGAGGCGGCATTTACAGAAAAGCCCGGTACAAGACCGGGCTTTTTGCTGGGTGATGACAGTCAGTTTTTCAGCACGGCAGCCATGGCTTCGGCAACATAATTCACATTGCGACTATTCAAGCCCGCTACGCACATCCGGCCGGAACGCACCAGATAGACTGCAAATTCTTCACGCAGGCGGTCAACCTGCTCAGGTGTAAGGCCGGTGTAACTGAACATGCCTTGCTGTGTGACGAAGTAGCTGAAGTCACGACCGGGCACGCGCTCGCTCAGTACCTGGTACAGGCTTTGGCGCATGGCCTTGATGCGGACGCGCATTTGGGCAACTTCTTCTTGCCATTCTGCAAACAGGGCCGGGTCATTCATGACGGCGGCGGTGATCTGACCGCCATGCGTCGGAGGGCTGGAGTAGTTACGACGCACGGTGGCCTTCATTTGGCCCAGTACACGTGTGGCTTCTTCTGCATTCTGGCAGACGATGGAGAGTCCACCGCAACGTTCGCCGTAAAAAGAAAGATTCTTGGAGAAGGAATTGCTGACAAAGAAGCTGATGCCGGCATCGGCCATGCTGCGAATGGCATAAGCATCTTCGTCGAGCCCCTGGCCAAAACCCTGGTAGGCAATGTCCAGGAATGGAATCAACTGACCAGTCTTGAGTAACGGAATCAGGATGTCCCATTGCGCCGGGGTCAAATCAACGCCGGTCGGGTTGTGGCAGCAGGGGTGCAGCAGCACGACGCTCTGGGCTGGTAATTGCTTGATGGTGGCAAGCATGTCCTCAAACAGCAGTCCACCGCTGACAGTGTCGTAGTAGGGATAATCGTGCACTTTGATGCCCGCACCTTCAAAGATGGCGCGGTGGTTATCCCAGCTGGGGTTGCTGATCCAGGCTTCACTTTGCGGAAAATAACGTTTGATGAAGTCCGCGCCTACCTTCAGTGCGCCGGAACCGCCAATGGTCTGGATGGTGGAGATGCGCTTCTCGACGACAGCCTTGTGAGCTGCGCCAAACAACAAATGCTGGACGGCTGTACGGTAATTGGCAGCGCCTTCCATCGGCAGGTAGGGGCGGGGCGAGGGGCTGGCTGCGCGCGCGGCTTCGGCTTTCTGCACAGAAGAGAGCAGTGGGATACGGCCTTCTTCATCATAATAAAGCCCGATGCCGAGGTTCACTTTCTGCGGACGTTGATCGGCATGAAATGTTTCTACCAGGGTCAGAATGGGGTCGCCTGGGTAGGCTTCGACATGTTCGAACATGGACGGTACTTCCTTTGTAGCGGATTGTTATTGAATGAGTGAGCAGCGATTCAGCCCCTGTCCGGATGATTGGGCTGATGCCAAATGCTAATCGTGCATCTTCGCGCAAAGCATGCTCTGGCAGCAAGCCATGCGCATCTTCTCTGCCGGGCGGCAGCAAAATGCACGTCAGAAAGATGACGCAGTGCCCAAGTACTGGCATAATCCGCGTCTCGGTGCGCCCATGGCGAAATTGGTAGACGCAAGGGACTTAAAATCCCTCGACTTCGGTTGTGCCGGTTCGACCCCGGCTGGGCGCACCATCACCGTTGCCAGCCTGATACGCAAATCTGTCCTGCTGCTATTCGTTCCCGCCTTTTGCTGGCACGGCTTGGCAAGCTGCATTACCATACAGGACGCTGCGGTGTCGTGGATCAAACGACAAGTTGGCATTGTGACGGTTTGAGGCCGTTCCCCCTGTCTGGCAGGCTTGCCTGTCATTACAAAAGCATCACTGGATCTAGATAGAAGTTCATGAAGCCAAATACCGAAACGGCACTGGGTGCTGCTCTCAAGTCCGCTGTTCAGAGTCTGTCCAAGAAAAAACAGACTGAAATGATTGCGGAACATGTATACAGCAAGTTCGAAGTGTTCCGTCAATTCCGTCCGCTGGCTCTGGGCATCCATGAGAGCCTGATTGCCGCCCTGCCGCAATTCGATGCAACCCTGATTTCCCGCGTGGTGGCAAATCATTGCAGAAAGCCGCGTTACGTGAAGTCGCTGGCACGTGGTGGCAAGCGTTTCGATCTTGCCGGCAAGCCTGCTGGTGAAGTGAGCGCAGAAGAGAAGAAGGCCGCCCAGTTGATGTCTGCGCCCAAACCCGCAGCCGAAACCCCGGCTGTCGAAGCTGTACAGAACGATCAGGCTGCTGCTGAATAAGCGAAGCAACCCTGTTTTCAGACCCCTCCTTGCCTTGGCAACGAGGGGTTTTGCATTTATGTTGGCTGTTTTTGTCATGGGGGTGTGCTATGCGCTGGGTACTTGCACCTGACTCCTTCAAGGGGTCGCTGGATGCGGCTGACGTGGCGAGTGCCATGCGCCAGGGAATTGAACGGGCAGATCCTCGTGCTGAATGTGTTTTGCGTCCCATGGCTGATGGCGGCGAGGGGACACTGGATGCCCTGCATGCGGCAGTAGGAGGCCAGTGGCTTGATTATTCCGTTTGCAATGCAAGCGGGGTGGAGCAGTCGGCGTCCTGCTTGCTGCTGCCGGATGGGACGGTGGTGCTGGAAGTGGCACGCATCATCGGTTTGCCAGACGCAGGAGATACGCCTGTCACGCAGCGTAGTAGCCGCGGAGTTGGTCAGCTGCTGCTGGCATTGCTTGCTGATGGCTATCGAGAGATTGCTGTTGCGTTGGGTGGTTCCAGTACCAATGATGGCGGGGCTGGCTGTCTGGTTGCATTGGGTTTGCAACTGAGCAATGCGCAGGGTGAAAGCCTGCCTGGAAGCCTCCAGGATGTGCTTGATTTTCAGACGCTATCGTGTGAGCCGTTACGCGGAAAGACGGCACAGATGAAGCTGGAAGTCTGGTCAGATGTGGAAAATCCTTTGACCGGGGAGAGGGGGGCGACAGCGGTATTCGGTCCGCAAAAGGGTGTTGCAATGACCGATGTCGCACGCTTTGACGCAGGGATTGCTCATTTCGCTCGGCAGCTGGATGCCGGTATGGGGCAATCTGCCTGTCATCTGCCTGGGAGTGGAGCTGCCGGTGGCTTGGGTTATGCGCTGCAATTATTGGGTGGGCGCATGGTGTCCGGAGCTCAGGCGGTTGCCAACCATATTGGTTTGCCACAGGCTGTTGCCGAGGCAGACTGGGTACTGACCGGGGAAGGTCGCAGTGACAGCCAGACGCTGTCCGGCAAGGCTCCGGCTTGTATTGCGGCACTGGCCCGGTCGGCAGGGGTGCCTGTCAGTTTGCTGTCTGGTGCCATTATTGCGGATGATGCGGGCCGGCTGGCAGCAGCATTTGATGGCTGCTATTCGCTTTGCAATCGCCCGATGGTTCTGGAGGTGGCGATGCAAGAAGCTGCACATTTGCTTGCCCAGCAGGCCGAACAGTTGGCGCGGACCATTCTGGCCGCACGTTCCCTGCCAAATGCCCGGTGATGTTCAGCTGACTGTGTGATTGGCCGGCCGTGGCAGCTTGCCGCCACAATGCTTGCAAAAGCGGGCATCCCAGTCGTGCCCTTCGGTAAAGCAATGTGGACACAGCCGGGTGGCTGATTGCTTGTCTGCCGGCGTACTGCTGCTGCCACGGGCAATTTCTGCCGTCACAATGCCGGTGGGCACCGCAATGATTCCATAGCCAGTAATCATGACGACGCTGGCCAAGGCCTGTCCCAGCGGGGTTTTGGGGGTAATGTCGCCAAAACCGACGGTGGTGAGAGTGACAATTGCCCAGTAGATTCCGATCGGGATGCTGGTAAAGCCGTTGGCTTCTCCTTCTATTACGTACATCAGCGTGCCCAGGATGATGACCAGGGCGATGACACTCATCAGGAATACCAGAATCTTGCGGCGGCTGGCCAGCATGGCGCGTTTGAGTTCGCGCGCCTCACCCATGTAGCGCGTGAGTTTGAGAATGCGGAACATGCGCAGCAGGCGCAAAACCCGGACATCCGCCAAAAAACGGCTTTCCGGAATGAACAGGCCCAGGTAGAGCGGCAGGATGGAGAGCAGGTCCACCACACCGAAAAAGCTGCGCGCATAACGCAGTGGCTTGTGTACACATACCAGCCGGAGCAGATACTCGGCGGTAAACACGATGGTGAACAACCAGTCCAGCCACTTCAGTTGTGTTCCCCAGCTTTGGCGGATACTGGCCACACTCTCCAGCACCACGGTGAGCAGGGACAGCAGGATGAGTACGATCAGCCCCAGGTCAAACATGCGGCCAGCCCGGGTATCGGCCTCGAAAATGATGATGTAAAGTTTGCGGCGCCAGCCGTGCAGGGGTGTCAGGTTTTCCTGGATAGGCATGGTAGGACCCGGATTTGTTGGTTCATTCAATAGAAGCAAACACTATTAGGTTTTCAGACAGGCTCATATATTATATGGGATATTAAATTCCGATTTATTGTTGCCCGGGAGAATAAGACAATGCGTATCGCCAATACCGTAACCGATCTGATCGGCAATACACCGCTGGTCAAGCTGAACCGTGTGACCGAAGGGTGCGTTGCCACCGTGGTGGCCAAGCTGGAGTTTTTCAACCCGGCGCACAGTGTGAAAGACCGTATTGCCGTTGCCATGATCGATGCTGCCGAAAAAGAAGGCAAGATCGGGCCGCATACCACCATTGTGGAGCCAACGTCTGGCAATACCGGCATCGGTCTGGCGATGGTTTGTGCTGCACGTGGCTACAAGCTGGTGATTACCATGCCGGAGACCATGAGCCGTGAACGTCGGCAATTGCTGAAGGCATATGGCGCAGAACTGATTCTGACCCCGGGCCCGGATGGCATGGGTGGTGCAATTGCCAAGGCGCGCCAGCTGGTGGAAGAAAACCCGGACACCTGGTTCATGCCGCAGCAGTTCGAGAATGCAGCCAACCCTGAAGTGCATCGCAACACGACGGCAGAGGAAATCTGGCGCGATACCGATGGCCAGGTGGACATTTTTGTTGCCGGTGTGGGTACCGGTGGCACTATTACCGGCGTTGGTGAGGTGCTGAAATCCCGTAAGCCTGGGGTGCAAGTCGTGGCGGTAGAACCGGATGCTTCGCCGGTACTGTCTGGTGGCCCGAAGGGACCGCACCCCATCCAGGGTATTGGTGCCGGCTTTGTACCGCCTATCCTGAATACCGGCGTATATGATGAAATCATTCGCGTTAAAAACGACGATGCATTTGCGACGGCGCGTGCCGTTGCCACGCAAGAAGGTGTGCTGGTCGGTATTTCTTCTGGTGCGGCGGTGTGGTCTGCCATTGAGCTGGCCAAGCGCCCTGAGAATGCAGGCAAGTTGATTGTGGTGGTGATTCCTTCGTTTGGCGAGCGCTATCTGTCGACACCGCTGTTTGAGCATCTGGCCTGAATCTGATTGTTGTTCAGGCCCACCGGGCAAAACCGACTGTGCATTCCCGGCCAGTCGGTTTTGTCATTTTCGCTGCTTGCCGAACTGTGTGATGGTGGATTTTGTCCAAGATTGCCTGACATCCGCTACACTACCGCCATGATTTTCATCCATAAGACGTCACTGCAACTCGCGGTGCTGTCCTTGTCACTCAGCGCATGCAGCTTGTTGCAACAGTCTGCTGCACCACAAAACGGTGGCATTCATCCTGCTCGTCCTCCCGTGACCACCAGTCCGGCGGATAGCAAGGTGGATTTGCTGTTGAAAGAGGCCAATCGTTTGGCGGACAAGGTCAAAAATGGCGGCATGACCCGTGTTGCCGCTGCCGACCAGCTCAATGCCTACCGCTTGCGGCTGGTGGGCGCCAATCAGGTTGATGACAACTGTTTTGCCATGTACCGCTATCTGGCGGTTCAGCGTGATGCCGGTCAGCTTTCTCAGGAAGAGTCGCAGTCTCGGATGGAAATGCGTTTGCGGGAGTGGCTACGGCGCTGGCCCAAAATGCAGCCAAAGCCGCCACAACCTGTTTTTACCAATTTTCTGTTGAAACTCTACGGATTGCCCGCCCTGGGCTAATTGAAACAATGAGCAAGAAAAAACAATCCACAGGCTGTCCTTGCGGGCTGCCTGCTTCCTTTCAGGACTGCTGCGGCCGTTATATCAATGGTGGGGAATCTGCTCCCGACGCCGAAAGCCTGATGCGCTCGCGTTATGCTGCGTACACCATGAACAATGCGGACTATCTCCTGGCCAGCTGGCATGCCTCCACACGTCCGGCTGAGCTGGATTTGTCGCGCGAAGAACGCTTTGTCAAATGGATGTCTCTGGATGTACTCAGTACCCAGGCCGGTGGCAAGGATGATGAGGCCGGGGTGGTTGAGTTTGTTGCACGCTACAAAGTAAATGGCCGGGCGCAACGACTGCATGAAATCAGCCGCTTCCGCAAGGAAGATGGCCACTGGTTTTATGTAGATGGAGATGCCGAAGAGGGCTGATTTGTTGGTCCATTGCTTCAATCGCATGCTTGAGGTGAAGGGGACTGGGACGCGACGCATGGTTTTGTTGCTGTCCTGAATGTTGTCGCTGGTATTTGAGAATGGCTGGCCTATGGTGATAGGGCAGCCATTTTTGCATTGTGCATGATGATTTTCAGCGCTATCCGCCTGGTCCGGAAACGTGAATATCTTGTTTCAAGTCAATATGTTGGTTGCCTGTTCTTGGTCGGTGTTCTATCCAGAGCTAACGTTAAATGGAAGCTGAAAGGAGAGTGTGATGGGACTGGCTCTGAAGGACTTGCTGGGCGAGCTGGAAAGCTGTCGCAGCAAGGGAATGGTGGCTGATGAAGTCATTCACGTTGATGCAGTGCGTACGCTGGAAATTCCACTGGATCTGAACAGCTGTCGTGAATTGCGGGTGCTGTCGCATGTGTTCAGTGTCAGTGGCAAACAGTCGGAGCTGGCGGCCGTGGTGCTGCGGGCGGCCTTGATGGACTTGCAGGAACATCTGGATGAGGATCTGGACGCCCTGGCTGAAGCTGCCAGGGTATTGATGGCGGATCCCTGTCAGAAAGCCAGTGAAGTGATTTAGTCTGCGGCGGGTTTGTGGGGTGTGGGTACGGATCGGGGTCAGCATGTGCTGGCCCTGTTCTGTTTGGCCTGATACTGGTTCTCAATGTGTCATCTGCATTGTCATTTAAAATCCAATGAAATTATATTTTTCATTCAATATGCAAATGTAATTTTTTTAGCGCAAAAAAAGGGGCGTTACGGCAAGGGGGAACCGCGACACCCCAAGAAGAAACTGTAAGAAAGGCTGATTGACTTGCATGGAAAACTATTTCGTACAGTTCATCCTAGAACAAGGCGGCAATAATGCGAGCGGCTTTTGATTACACATCAAACAAAAAAGGACAGCGATCGCTGTCCTTGTCTTTGCTGCTGGCCGGGCTGACCATGTGTATTCAAGGGCGTGGCAGGGTAACGCCAACCTGGCCCATGTATTTGCCGGCGCGGTCGGCATAGGACACATCACACACTTCGTCGGACTCGAAAAACAGCACCTGTGCCACGCCTTCATTGGCATAGATTTTGGCTGGCAACGGGGTGGTATTGGAAAACTCCAGCGTGACATAGCCTTCCCATTCCGGTTCGAAAGGGGTGACATTGACGATGATGCCACAGCGTGCATAAGTCGATTTGCCCAGGCAAACCGTCAACACCGAACGCGGAATGCGGAAGTACTCTACCGTGCGGGCCAGCGCAAAGCTATTGGGCGGAATGATGCAATAGCCTTTGCCGGAGACTTCAACAAAAGAATCGGGGTCGAAGTTCTTCGGGTCGACAATGGTGCTGTTGATATTGGTGAAAACCTTGAATTCATCGGCACAGCGAATATCGTAGCCATAACTGGAGGTGCCGAAGGAAATCACCTTCTCGCCATTGACGTTCTTGATCTGGTTGTACTCAAACGGCTCGATCATGTTGTGATCCTGCGCCATACGGCGGATCCACTTGTCGGATTTGATGCTCATGGTCGGGGGTCCGTTACGGAAATTGGAGATGAGCCAGATTCTAAACGCTATGCCGCATCAGGGCCACATTTGCAACCGGATTTACCTGCGCTGTCTGTTACCCGGCCTGAGCCGATTGATATGGCTCAAGGGTTGGCATCATCCTGCCGTGCAAAGCCTTACAGGATGGAGGGATTATTGCGTACAATAATGCATATTATTCGCGTTATTGGGCTGCACATGGTGTCACTCGACAAGTTTCCGCTGGGGTGTAAGGGGGTGGTGGACAGTCTTGAACTGTCTGATGAGGCATTTCGCCGTATTGCAGCATTTGGCTTGATTCCGGGCAGTCGGTTCAGTTTGTCGCGCCGCGCACCATTCGGCGGGCCTCTGGTATTGGAAGTAGGCTGCACGCGGTTCTTGCTGCGTCGCAGCCTGGCACGTTTCATTCAAGTCAAGGTGGCTGAATGAAGCGTTTTGCCCTGATTGGTCTGCCCAATACCGGCAAGTCGACCTTGTTCAATCGTCTCACCGGCATGTCACAGCGGGTAGGTAACTGGCCCGGACTGACGGTGGACCTGACCAGTGCGCGTGTGTTGCTGGGTGGCAGCATGGTGGAGTTGGTGGATTTGCCCGGCGTCAACGACCTGACCGGTTATACCGACGATGAAGCCGTGGTTCGTGATGTGCTGATGAGTACGGCATTCGATGCCGTGGTGCTGGTGCTGAATGCCGCGCAGCTGGACCGTCAGCTACCGCTGGCGATGCAGATACTGGCCAGTGGCTTGCCTGCCGTGGTGGTTTTGAACATGGCGGATGAAGCCCGGCTGATGGGGATCAAACTAGATGTTGATGCCTTGCAGCACAAACTGGGCGTATCTGTGGCGCTGGTTTCTGCCAAGCGCATGGAAGGCTGGCCGCGCCTGATGGACATGTTGAACAGGCAGGCCTCTGGCACAGAGCCCGCCGTGCATGCCCAGCTGGACAAGGTACCGGAAACACAAGAAGCCATTGCACTGGCGCATGCGCGCTTGCAGGGAGTATGGAGCTTGCCGCCGGTGCTGCCGGTAGGCATGACCGAAAAGGTCGATGCCTGGCTGATGCATCCATGGCTGGGTTTACCGCTGTTTTTCGGTTTCATGGCCTTGCTGTTCAACCTGACCTATCAGATTGGCACACCATTGCAGGACCTGGTTGGCTCCGGACTGGATTGGTTCAAGGAAGCTGCGCTGGGGCACTGGCTTGCGCCATTGCCGGCCATTGTGCAAAGCCTGCTGCTGGATGGTATCTGGCAGGGTGTATCCACCGTTCTGACCTTTGCGCCCATTCTGTTCGTGTTCTTCATCCTGATGGCCATGGTGGAAGATAGCGGCTATCTGGCACGCGCCGCCTATCTGACCGATGCCTTCATGGCTCGCCTGGGTCTGGATGGCCGTGGCTTCGTGATGCAGCTGATGGGCTTTGGCTGCAATGTCCCCGCCATTCTGGGAACGCGGGTGATGCGCGAGCGCAAACAGCGCTTGCTCACCATGTTGATCATTCCCTTTTCGCTGTGTTCGGCCCGCTTGCAGGTGGTGGTGTTCTTTTCCGGCATCCTGTTCCGGCCACAGCAAGCGCCCTGGGTGCTGCTGCTGTTGTACCTGCTGAGTTTTGCCGTCGCGATTTTCACGGCCTGGGTGTTCAAGCATCGTTATCGCGGCAATGAAGCATTTTTGCTGGAGCTGCCGCCTTACCGCCTGCCCGGCCTGCGCCATATGCTGATCCGGGCGACGGGTGAAGTGCGTGCCTTTCTCGAACTGGCCTCCAGCTTCATCCTGATGGGGGTGGTGCTGGTATGGCTGGTGTCCCATATCCCGGCGGGTCATGACAAGACACTGGCGGATATGTTGGGCAGTGTGATGGCTCCGGTACTCGACCCGATTGGCATCCGCCACGAACTGGCCGTTGCCCTGCTGGTGGGCTTTGTGGCCAAGGAAATTCTGCTCGGCGGTCTGGCAGTCATTTACGGCGTGCCGGAAGCCGGCCTTGGCGCAGCTTTGCTGCACCACCTGGACTGGGCTTCGGCCATGAGCTTTCTGATTTTCACCCTGATTTATGTGCCTTGCCTGTCCACGGTAGCGGCCATTCGTCGTGAATCGAAAAGCCGCGCATTCACTGCGCTGTCGGTGGCATGGTCGGTGTTGCTGGCCTGGGTCATCGCTTTTGTCTTCTACCAAGGGGTGCACGCCTTGCGCTGATGCGCCCTGTATTGTCAGAAAACGGCCGCTTGACGGCCGTTTTTCATGGCGCTTGACGTGGCGCAGTACCCGCTTTGCCAGCGGCGCTCAGACTGCGCATTTTGATGGTGAGGCGAGCGATCATGCAGCTAGACCTTTCTGTTTCCTGGCTTGGTCTGACCATGACCAACCCTCTGTACAATGCTTCGGGTGTAATGTGCCGCTCGGTGGAAGAACTGGAGCAAGTCCGTCATTCGGCTGCCGGTGCTGTCATCAGCAAGAGCTGTACCTTGCAGCCCAGAGAGGGCAATCCGGAACCGCGCTACTGCGCAACGCCGCTGGGCAGCATCAACTCGATGGGGCTGCCCAATGCAGGGTTTGATTATTATCTGGACTATGCGCGTGCTTATCCGCATGAAGCGGGAAAACCCCTGTTCCTGTCCTTGTCTGGCATGAGCCTGCAAGACAATCTGCAGATGCTGGCCAGCTTGGCCGAGCAGGGCCTCCCCTGTATCCCGGAAGTCAATCTGTCCTGCCCCAACCTGCCTGGCAAGCCTCAGCTGGGCTACGATCCTGCAGCTTGCCTTGCAAGCCTGCAGGCCATGAGTGATGTGTATCCCGGTGTGTTCGGGGTCAAATTACCTCCTTATTTTGACCCGGTGCATTTTGATCAGATGGCCGCGGTTCTCAATACCTTCCCGCGTTTGCGCTTTGTTACCTGCATCAATTCGATTGGTAATGGACTGGTGATCGACCCGGAGCATGAGTGCGTGGTGATCAAGCCCAAGGATGGGCTGGGCGGGCTGGGTGGGGCTTATGTATTACCGACGGCACTGGCCAATGTGCGCGAGTTTGTCCGGCGCTTGCCGGACAAGCATGTGGTGGGCTGCGGTGGCATCAGCAGTGGTCAGGAGGCATTCATGCATATTCTGGCCGGCGCCACCGCCGTGCAGATTGGCACCTGCCTTTATGAGGAGGGGGAGGGGGCTTTTGCCCGCATCCTGCAAGAGTTGGCCACGTTGATGGAAACAAAAGGTTATCAGTGCCTGGCTGACTTTCGTGGCAAGCTGAAAACCCTGTGATAGCCGGTTTACGGTACAGGCCCCATGGTCAGGGGCCTGTTGCCTGATCAGTCAAATTGCCAGCACGCCATGGACAGTGAGCCCATGCGCCAGTCGTCGTGCAGTTTTACCGGCGCGCTATTGTCCGAGGCTGCGCCCATCATCACCAGCAGGGGATTGAAGTGTTCGTCGGTGGGGTGATTTTCCCTGGCCAGCGGTGCCTTCTGTTTCCAGTTGATAATGTCCTGCTGACGGTTTTCCAACAATGCCTGGTCCATCCATTTGGCAAAAGCTTCGGCCCAGGCTGGCGGCGTACTGCCATCGCGGCTCAGTTGCCAGAGATTGTGGGTATAGCTGCCAGAACCGACGATAAGTACATTGTCATTGCGCAGGTCCCGTAGCGCACGCCCCATCTGGAAATAGGTCTCCCCACTTGCGTTATGTGGCAGGGACACCATCACGAGCGGGATATCTGCTGCCGGGTACATCAGCATCAGTGGGGTCCACATGCCATGGTCCAGCGCGCGCTGGTCGGTGGTGCCTACTTTGAGACCGGCATTGCGTAGACGGTCTACCACTTCTGCGGCCAAGGCGAGGTCGGTGCTGGCCGGATAGCGCAAGGTGTAGAGTGCGGCCGGAAAACCACCAAAGTCGTACATGGTCTCTGGCTTGGCGACCAGGTTGACGGTAGGAATATTGGTTTCCCAGTGCGCGGAAACCACCACAATGGCTCGGGGGCGCGGCAGCGTTTCACCCAGCCGGGTCAGAAAGTGGCGTGTCGGGCTGTCTTCCAGCGGCAGAGTAGGGGCGCCATGTGAAATAAACAGTGCTGCTTGTCGGGTGCTCATGATTGTCATGCCTGTGCTAATTGCCATGTGAACAGCTTAAAGCGATTGCCATGTTAAAAAAATGGCTATTTCTTCATTAAATTATTTACTAATAAGAAATAGTGATGCTGTCCGGGCTGGCAAGACAGTAAAGCATTAAGTCTAACCCGTCTGCTGCTGGTTGAATGACGTGCTGACTCCTGCTGGTCCTTGTACCACAGACCCAATCATCCAGCCCCAGCCACTGCAAACAATCAGTAATCCGGCAATTACGCGAATCTGGTGCCATCTGGCGGCAGGTTTGCGGTAGTTGTGTTTGTCTTGGGGCATGACACTCTCCTGTTGTAGTTGGTATTTGTATTTTAATGATAATTATTCGCAAGTAAAATTTATAATATCTAAACTTCAATTGCTATTTTAAATTGCAACCTGTACTGGATAGGCTGCTGCTGTTATCGCCAGAGTGAGAGCAGGCATGGCCTTGCAGGTGAAAGTGCGTAGCAGCAAATGAAAAAGCGGTACCGCCGGTGCTGGCGATACCGCTAGGGGCAAGCAGGCAAGTCCTGCCTGTCGGGAGGCTGATTAGCTCAGATCAAAACGATCCGCGTTCATTACCTTGGTCCAGGCGGCAGCAAAGTCCTTGATGAATTTTTCCTGATTGTCATCCTGGGCGTACACCTCGGCATAGGCACGCAGAATCGAATTGGAGCCAAACACCAGATCTACCCGTGTTGCCGTCCATTTCAGCGCACCGCTGCGACGCTCGCGAATTTCGTACAGATTCTGCCCAGCCGGCTTCCAGGTGTAAGCCATGTCCGTCAGGTTGACAAAGAAGTCATTGGTCAGCTGGCCCGGTTTATCGGTGAATACGCCGTGCTTGCTGCCGGCATGGTTGGTATCCAGAACGCGCAGGCCACCAATCAGAACGGTCATTTCATTGGCAGTCAGACGCATCAGTTGAGCGCGGTCCAGCAGCAGTTCTTCGGCGCTGACGATGTAATCCTGCTTCTGCCAGTTACGGAAGCCATCTGCCAGCGGTTCCAGTACGGCAAACGATTCGGCATCGGTCTGCTCGGCAGTGGCATCGCCACGACCTGGTGCAAACGGCAGCGTCAGGGCATGGCCTGCCGCATGTGCGGCCTGCTCGATACCGACATTGCCACCCAGCACGATCACATCGGCAATGCTGACGGAAAACTCACTGGCAATACCTTCCAGTACAGTCAGTACCTTGGCCAGGCGAGCTGGTTCATTGCCTTCCCAATCCTTTTGCGGAGCCAGACGGATGCGTGCACCATTGGCACCACCGCGCTTGTCCGAACCACGGAAGGTGCGGGCGCTATCCCAGGCTGTGCTGACCAGTTCGGCCACGCTCAGGCCACTGGCGGCAATCCTGGCCTTGACGGCATCGACATCATAGTCGCGGCGGCCTGCCGGTACCGGGTCTTGCCAGATCAGCTCTTCTCGCGGGACATCCGGGCCAATGTAGCGGGTTTTCGGACCGATGTCGCGGTGGGTCAGCTTGAACCAGGCACGGGCGAACACCTCGGAGAAGTGTGCCGGATCCTTATGGAAACGTTCGAGGATCTCGCGATATACCGGGTCTACTTTCATGGCCATGTCGGCATCGGTCATGATCGGCATGCAGCGGATGCTCGGGTCTTCCACGTCTACCGGCTTGTCTTCTTCCTTGATGTCGATCGGAATCCATTGCCAGGCACCGGCCGGGCTCTTGGTCAGCGTCCATTCATGACCCAGCAGCATGTCGAAGTAGCCGTTATCCCATTGGGTGGGGTGGGTGGTCCAGGCACCTTCGATGCCGCTGGTGACGGCATTGCGGCCAATGCCACGGCTGTGGTGGTTGATCCAGCCCAGGCCTTGTTCTTCCAGCGGCGCGCCTTCGGGAGCCGGGCCCAGCTGCGCTGCGTCACCATTGCCATGGGTCTTGCCCACGGTATGGCCGCCAGCGGTCAGTGCAACCGTTTCCTCATCATTCATCGCCATGCGGGCAAAGGTTTCGCGGATGTCGTGCGCGGTTCTTTGTGGGTCTGGCTGGCCGTCCACCCCTTCCGGGTTGACGTAGATCAGGCCCATCATTACGGCTGCCAGCGGGTTTTCCAGCGTGCGGACGCCGGAGTAACGGCTTCCTTCACTACCGCTGGGTGCCAGCCACTGCTTTTCCGAACCCCAGTAGATGTCTTTTTCCGGATGCCAGATGTCTTCGCGGCCAAATGAAAAGCCGAAGGTCTTCAGGCCCATCGATTCATAAGCCATGTTGCCAGCCAGGATCATCAGGTCTGCCCAACTGATCTTGTTGCCGTATTTTTTCTTGATCGGCCACAGCAGGCGGCGTGCCTTGTCCAGGTTGCCATTGTCAGGCCAGGAGTTAAGCGGGGCAAAACGCTGGTTGCCAGTACCTGCGCCACCACGACCATCAGCAATGCGATAGCTGCCGGCTGCATGCCATGCCATCCGGATCATCAGTCCGCCATAATGTCCCCAGTCAGCCGGCCACCATTCCTGGCTGTCGGTCATCAAGGCTTTCAGATCTTGCTTGAGCGTTTCGACATCGAGCTTTTTGACTTCTTCACGGTAGTTGAAGTCGGCTCCCATGGGGTCGGTCTTACTGTCGTGCTGGTGGAGGATGTCCAGATTGAGCGACTTGGGCCACCAGTCAGTGTTGGACATGCTGGACTGTGTCATGCCACCGTGCATGACCGGACATTTACCTGCGGAACCTGTTGTATGTGCCATCACTTGCTCCTGTTCTCTAACGCTGTGAGTATTGCGAGTTTTGCTCGCTCGCCTGAGTCGATCTACTTGCTCCCCAGTGCAGGCATCACGCCATGTACTTGTCTGCCTTGGGAGTGAACTGGAAGTCGTTTTCCAGTGTAGTTACTGCAAACCTGAAAAAGCAGCCAAAATGTCGAGCAACACTTCCTGCCATGTTTGTTGGTTTTGCATGAGGCACTCCCTGTGTACTGGATTGCTTGATGTATTTGTACTGCATCGCCTGTTCTTTATAACTGGGATGCTTCTTAAAAAGTAATAGGAATATTCTTAGCTAAACGCATCCAAAAAATGGCTGGTACAAACTTTTGCTGACAACCGTGTTGCTCTTGGCATGGATGCAGTATCTGCGATGGCAATAGTTTTGTTAAATTGATTGTTGTAAATCGATTGTTAGTTTTGAACTATCAAAAAAAAAGAGCCCGCAGGCTCTTGAGTAGATCGTGGTGAACTGGCGATTCAGTCCCAGGGCAGGTCGCTCGGGCTGGCTTCAGTTACCTGTGCAGCAACCGGGCTGTTGGCTGCTGCACTTGCCCCGGTTTGTGGTGTCAATGTGGTCTGGCTGTCATCCAGCCCGCCCAGCGCTTCAATCAATGCCTCAACCAGCTCACCCAGTTCTTCGCTCATCAGGGTAAAGGTTGCTTCGAACAGGCTTTCCCTGTCGTCGCCGGCTTGACTGGCTTCTTCCTGCAGAACGTCCAGGAACTGTATCCGCTTCAATTGCAGGGTGTCGGTCAGCATGAAACGCACTTTTTCCTGCCAGATCAGGCCAATGCGCGTGACTTGCTTGCCAGTTGCAATATGCTGACGAATTTCATCGGATGTCAGATCCATCCTGGTACAGCGGATGACGGCACCATTTTCGCTGCCATCTTTCAGTTCGCAATCAGCATCCAGCTCAAAACCATACGGGGCCTCACCGGCAGCCAGCCAATCGGTCATGGCCGTGTGTGGTGCCAGCTTGGTGCGTGGCAGGGCGGCAGGGAAGGGGGGCAGGGCCTCACGCAGTTTGGAAACCAGTGCTTCAGCCTTGCTGGCAGTGCCTGAATCCACCATCAGCCAGCCACGGCGGCAGTCCAGATAAGCCGTGGTACGGTGTGTGCGTACGAAAGCACGTGGCAGCAGGTCATCGGTTACTTGTTCTTTGAGCGCCAGCTTTTCCTTGCGGCCGACCTTGCGCAGTTCCTTGTCTTCAATTTCCTGGACTTTCAGTTCGACAAAGTCGCGGATGACTCCTGCCGGCAGTACTTTGTCTTCGCGCTTCAGTGACAGTAACTGGCAGTCCCTTGCCTGGTAAACCGGGCTGTCCAGATGTGAGGCCGCGGCGACCCAGCCCTCGCTGAACCAGTCCAGACCACCACAATGCTGGAACGGGGTCTTTTCCAGTGCTTGCACCAGTTTGCTGGTTTCGTGCAGGGATTCCTGATTCAATCTATAAAAAGATAGTTGCTTAAACCACATAAATGTTCCATAATGCGCGTCCTCTGATGTCGCTGATTGTAACCCGGAAACAGGTCAAAAAGCAGACATTAAGTAGGCAGAAAAATGGAAGCGGAGTGTAGCTTAGCCTGGTAGAGCGCTACGTTCGGGACGTAGAGGCCGGAGGTTCGAATCCTCTCACTCCGACCAGATTTCTGAAAAAAATGTTGCAAAAAGGCTGTAAAACAGTTAAATTGCTTCTCTCGCAGAAATAAATGCGGGACACATATCGGAGTGTAGCTTAGCCTGGTAGAGCGCTACGTTCGGGACGTAGAGGCCGGAGGTTCGAATCCTCTCACTCCGACCAGATTCGAAAAAGCCTTGAATTTCTTAACAGAGACTCAAGGCTTTTTTACCAAGTTGGTAAGCCGGTATAGCTCAGTTGGTAGAGCAGCGCATTCGTAATGCGAAGGTCTGGGGTTCGACTCCTCTTACCGGCACCATTCACATCAAGGCCTTACAGTTGAAATGCTGTAAGGCCTTTTTGTTTTTGTCTGACCGGAAATGAAGCCACCAGGGCAAGGTTGTGGGGAGCGGATATTCAATTTGACTGGTTTCTGCCGGAGGCCGATTGTTTCCATCCTTCCGGGAGTGGGGCGAGGGGGAGGGAAATGCAAAGAGCCACCGCTCTCTTGCGAGGTGGGTGGCTCCTGTTTGTCATTTTTTGTGCGTTTGCTTGCAGCTGTATTCCAGTCTGGCCAATGCGATTGGATTGCTGATTGTACAGCGTACCGGGCTTAGCCGATATCCAGTCGGCGAATGACTGTTTCCAGGATCTGCGCTTTGTCGGCCCATTGTGGGTGCAGCAGTTTTTCTGCGCGCTCGATGGCCTGGCAGGCCGGGCAGTCGACCTGGCGATCTTCGGAGCCGTTTTCCGGGCAGTTGGCACGACGGATGTGCGGGGTTTCGCCGGTGGCAACACGTAGCAGGCCTTCCATGGCGGCCTTGATTGCTTTGTCCATTTGGTTATCTCCTGTTGGGGGATGTCTTGCAAAGATGGAGTGACAGCAAGCAGAACCTGATACCCGGTGAGGCATCGTTGGTCGGCGCGCAAGATATGCACTGGACGCCATGTGCAGCATGGCCGGTTCCGTTGCTGCTGATGTCTGGATAATAGTGCATAGTTCCGGACATTCATTTTGCCTAGGTCAATAAAGCTCCACTTTCCGCGATACCGGTATGAAAAAAGCCCGCACATGGCGGGCTTTCTGGCTGTATCGACAGGGTATCAGGCGATGTCCGCTGCCGATGTGGTGGATTGGTCCTTTGCTTCCTTGTTGCCATGTTCTGACGCCAGTGCCATATACATGGCAGGCACCACGAACAAGGTGAACAAGGTGCCGATGGACAGGCCGGTAAAAATTACCAGACCCATTGCATGGCGACCAGCGGCACCGGCACCGGAGGCAATCACCAGCGGGATGACGCCAAATACCATGGCAGCGGTGGTCATCAGGATGGGACGCAGCCGGATTTCTGCCGCACCGACGATGGCGTCCAGCTTGCTGGCACCCTTGCTGCGCAGGTCGTTGGCGACTTCCACAATCAGGATGCCGTGCTTGCTGATCAGGCCCATCAGTGTTACCAGGCCCACCTCGGTGTAGATGTTGATGGAGGAGAAGCCCAGGAAGATGAAGATCATCGCACCAAACAGTGCCAGCGGTACCGAGACCAGAATCACCACCGGGTCGCGGAAGCTTTCAAACAGCGCAGCCAAGGTGAGGAATACGATGATGACAGCAAACAGCATGGTGAGGGCAAAGCCACCGGATTCCTGGCTGAACTGGCGCGAAGGGCCTGCGTAATCCACGGTATAACCGCTGGGCGCAATTTCCTTCAGTGTGTCTTCCAGGTATTTGAGCACTTCGCCTTGTGCCTGGCCGGATACACCGGACAGGGTGGCCGAATTCTGTTGCTGGAAGCGGGTGATGGATTCCGGCACAACGTCGGTTTTCAGTTTGGCGATGGTGGACAGGGCAATCACACCGGAATTGGGCGTGCGCACCTGGTAGTCCAGCAGCTGCGCCGGGTTCAGTCTGTCCTTCTGCAGCAATTGCGGGATGACCTTGTAGGATCGGCCGTCAATGGAGAAGTAGTTGACATAACCGCCGCCCATGGCTGCGCTCATGGCATTGGCGACATCTTGCTGGGTCATGCCCATGGCGGTGGCTTTGTCCCGGTCGATCACCACGGTGGTTTGCGGTGCATCGATTTTCAGGTCCACGTCGGCAAAGTAGAACTTGCCAGAGCTTTGTGCCTTGTTCAGCAGCTGCTGTGCCACTTCATTCAGGTTTTCAAACGGTTCGGTGGTCTTGATGACAAACTGGACCGGCAAGCCGGATGAGCCTGGCAGTGGTGGGAACTGGAAGGCCGCTACCCGTGCACCGGCAATCTTGTTCCAGCGGTTTTGCAGATCCTGCTGGATCTCCTTGGCACTGCGCGTCCGGTCCTCCCACGGCTTGAGCAGAATACCGCCAATACCGGCATTGACAGTCGGCGTGCCGGTAATCTGGAACATCTGCTCGTATTCCGGCGTGGCTTTGCTGATGGTAAACATTTGCTGTGCATAAGTCTGCATCTGGTCTGCCGTGGCGGTGGGCGAGCCAACAATCTGGCCCAGCACGATGCCTTGGTCTTCTTCCGGTGCCAGTTCGGACTGTGACATCTTGGTCATCACGCCCAGCAGCGCCAGCATGATGACGGCCATCACCACCAGTACCTGCCAGGTTTCCAGCAGGCTGTGCAGCAGGCGACGGTAGCCGTTCTGTACCTTTTCGAAGGTGTGGTCGATGGCTTTGACCAGGCGGCCTTCATCCTGCTCGGGCCGGAAGAAGCGCGAGCACATCATGGGTGACAGGGTGAGGGCCACCACGCCGGACACCGTAACGGCAGAGGCCAGGGTAAAGGCGAACTCGGTAAACAGCGCGCCCGTCAGGCCTCCCTGGAAGCCGATGGGCACATACACCGCCACCAGCACCACGGTCATGGCCAGAATGGGGCTGCCCAGCTCGCGTGCCGCGATGATGGACGCTTCAAATGGCGTCTTGCCTTCCTTCATGTGCCGGTCGACGTTTTCCACCACGATGATGGCGTCGTCCACCACCAGGCCAATGGCCAGCACCAGTGCCAGCAGGGTTAGCAGGTTGATGGAATAGCCCAGCAGCAACATCATGAAGAAGGTGCCGATCAGTGACAGCGGCATGGCAATCACCGGCACCAGCACTGCGCGGAAGCTGCCGAGGAACAGGAAGATCACCACGGTCACGATGACCAGGGCTTCGAGCAGGGTCTTCACCACTTCATGAATGGAGGTGTTGATGAAGTCGGTGGAGTCATACACGATTTGGCCGGTGAGGCCGGAGGGCAGTTGCTTCTGGATGGCCGGGAAGGCTTCACGTACGGTCTTGGCAACATCCAGGATGTTGGCTTCCGGTGCCACCTTGATGCCGATGAACACCGAGCGTTCGCCACTGAACGCCACGTTGAAATCGTAGTTTTCCGAGCCCAGGGTAACGGTGGCAATGTCCTCCAGCCGCACAATGGCATCGCCACTTTGCTTGACTGCCAGCTTCTTGAACTCTTCCACGCTGTGCAGATCAGTCGCCGCAGTCAGCGGAATGCTGACCATCTGCCCCTTGCTCTTGCCTACGGCAGCCAGCACGTTGTTACTGGCCAGTGCATTGCTCACGTCGGTGGCAGTCACGCCGTGGGCAGCCATCTTGTTGGCATCCAGCCAGGCTCGCAGGGCGAACTGGCGCGCACCCAGCAATTCGGCTGTCTGTACCCCCGGAATGGCGTCCAGTTTGGGCTTGACCACCCGGTTCAGAAAGTCCGTTACCGAGTTGTTGGCCAGCGTCTTGCTGTAAAAGCCAAGATACATGGCGTCCGTGGTCTGGCCTGTCTGTACGGTGAGAACCGGCTGCTGTGCCTGAGAGGGCAGCTGGTTTTTCACCGAATTGACCTGGGTGTTGATTTCGGTCAGCGCCCGGTTGGCATCGTAGTTCAGCCGCAGGTTGGCGGTGATGGTGGACACCCCGCTATTGCTGGTGGAGGACATGTAGTCAATGCCCTGTGCCTGGGCAATGGCCCCTTCCAGCGGCTGGGTGATGAAGCCGGCAATGGTTTTGGCATCCGCACCGTAATAGGTGGTCGAGATGGTGACTACGGCATTCTGGGTTTGCGGGTACTGATTGACCGGCAGGCCAAACAGCGAGCGCAAGCCCAGCACCACCAGCAGTAAGCTGATGGTGGTGGCCAGCACCGGTCTCCGGATGAAGATATCGGTAAAGTTCATGGCGGGCCCTTACTGTTCCTGCGGAGTCGGATTGGGGTTGTTGGCCGGCTGTACGCTGTTGTTGATGGCCACGGCAATACCGTTTTTCAGCTTGACCTGGCCGGAAGTGACAACCTGATCCCCTTCCTTCACGCCGCTGAGAATGGCCACCTGATCGCCACGGGTCGGGCCGGTCTGTACGAATACCTGCTTGGCCACCAGATTGCCTGCCGCTGCCGATGCATCCTTGCCGGCCGGCACCACCACGAATACGGTGGAGCCGTAGGCGTTATAGGTAATCGCTGTCTGTGGCAGGGTGAGGTAGGGCTGTTGCTTGCCGGTGTCCAGGCTGGCATTGGCAAACATGCCTGGCAGCAGTTTGCGGCCCGGGTTGGCAATCAAGGCTTGTACCTGCACGTTGCGGGTGTTGGGGTCGACCTTGGGGTTGATGGCATTCACGCTGCCGACAAACTGTTTGTCAGCGGTGCCGTCGGTCTGAACCACCACTTTCTGGCCGGTGTGAACGGCAGAAAGCTGGCTTTGCGGCAGGTTGAAGTCGATATGGATAGGGTCGATCTGTTGCAGGGTGACAATCTTGTCACCGGCATTCAGGTACTGGCCCGGATTGACGCTGGTGATGCCCACCCGTCCGGCAAACGGAGCGCGGATGGTTTTCTTGGCCACCACGGCTGCCTGCTGTGCCACTTGCGCCTTTTTGCTTTTCAGGTCGGCAGCATCGTTGTCCACCTGAGACTGGGCGACACCCTGCACGGCCAGTTGCGCCTGGTCCCGCTTCAGCGTGATGGCGGCCAGTTCGGCTGCCGCTTCCAGTGCATGCAACTGGGCCACGTCGGCATCGGCGTTCAGCTGTACCAGCACATCACCGGCCTTGACGTCCTGGCCCGACTGGAACAGTACGCTGCGCACCTGGCCTGCCACTTCGCTGCTGATATCCACACCATGTTGGGCGCTGAGCGTGCCGACGGATTTGAGTTGCGGTTGCCATTGGCTGGTGTGCGCGGTGATGGTGCTGACAACCTGCGGCGTCGGCTTGGGTGCGGCAGCCATCAGGCTGCGGATATGCATGAAGAAGCCCAGCCCCAGCACCACTACCAGCAGCACTATGCCTCCCAGCATGATGAACATTCGCTTGGTCATATTGCTTTCCTTTTATCTCTCTAGATTGCGTGTTGTTTGTGTGCCGGGTTCAGGGACGGGCCTGAGCTGACTGCTCTGCATTGCCATCGTTGCCATTGCGGTTCCACCAGCCGCCGCCAAGTGCCAGGAATAGCGCAGCGGAATCGGCATGCCGGCTGGCGCTGGCGCTGATCAGGCTGATGCGGGCCTGCTGCCAGGTGCGCTGGGCATCCAGCAGTGCCAGCTGGCTGACTGCACCCAGCCGGAAGCGCTTTTCCGTCAGCTGCAGGGTTTCGCGTGCACGGGCTTCGGCTTCGGTCTGGGCTTGCAGGGTGCTGGCATCGGCGCTGACGGCCCGCAGGCTGTCGGCCACGTTCTGGAAGCCCTTGAGCACGGTATCCCGATACTGGGCCTGGGCCTGTTCGAATGCGGCATCTGCAGCACGTTTCTTGGCGCGCAATGAACCACCGTCAAACAGGGACTGGGTGACACCGGCGCCGATGCTCCACAGGCTCAGCCCGGTGGTGGCCGGGCCAACAAACAAGCGCTCGCGGGTAAAGCTGCCGGTCAGGTTGATTTGCGGATACTGGTTGGCCGTGGCCACACCAACTGCCGCGCCTGCCTGTTGCAGCAAGGCCTCGCTGGCACGGATGTCCGGACGCTGGCGTACCAGTTCGGATGGCAGGGAGACGGGTAATTCGGCGGGTAGTTGCAGGCTGTCCAGGGTGAATTCCGGCAGGCCCTGTTCTGACGGGAATTTGCCGACATAGACCGCCAACTGGTGGCGGGTGAGGTCCAGTGCCTTTTCCAGTGGAGAGAGCTGTGCACGGGTTTGTGCCACCAGTGTGGCTTGCGACAGCACGCTGCTGCGGGCCACGCCACCCAGTGCTGCCTGTTTTTCCACAATGCGCAGTTGTTGTTCGCTGGCGGCGAGCATCTCCTGCGTCGCTTGCAGCTGGTCGCGTTGCGAAGCTTCCTGAATGGCGGTGGTCACCACGTTGAAGATCAGGGTCTGGTAAGTGGCTTCCAGCTGGTAGCGCTGATAGTCGGTAGCCGCCATCAGTCCCAGCAATTGCTGGCGATTGGCACCGAACAAGTCCAGCGAATAAGACACGTTCAAACCGGCAGTCAGTACGTTGTAGGTGGATGGCGTGCTGCCTGATAACAACTGGTTTTGCCGGCTGCCACCCAGCTGGCCACTGACCGAGGGATATTGCAGCGAACCAGCTGCCGCATTGTAGTTTTCCTCAGCCTGCTTCAGCGCTGCGCGTGCAGCGCTCAGGCTGGGGTTGTTCTGCAAGGCCTCGCGCACCAGTTTGTCCAGTGCCGGAGAGCGGAACAGCTGCCACCATTCGGCAGGCAGCTGCTGGCCATAGGCCAGGTGCTGGGAAATACCGCTATTGCCGATGCCGGTTGGGCTGGCTGCCGTTTGCTGGTCTGCCAGCTTGCTGCCGTAGTTTTGCATCTGGCTGTCCACCATCTGCGGTGCCCGTGCGGGCGGTGTCAGCGTGCAGCCGGCAAGGCCAATGCCCAGCAACAGGGGCAGCAAGGCGCGTTGCGCGATCAGTGTCCGGCCGGGTGCTTGTCGGCCGGGAGAGGGGGTGGGATGCATCATGATGCTCCTGTTACATTTCATGCCGGTCCCTTGCAAAAGGGTGTTGGCATTGTCCTGCCTTATGGGCGAGTTGATTCCTGGGATTTTTCTGATCTTTGTGTCGGATGTGACGCAAGGACCAGCCGGTCAAAGGCCAGCAAAAAGCGATGCCGGGCTTCGGCATGATCTTCCGGGGTGCAACTGTTCAGGTTGCGTAGCGCGATGCCGGCGATGGTGCTGTGGAACAGCGCCAGCTCATCGGTACTGCAGGTGATGCCGTATTGCTGGAATGCTTCTTTCTTGTTGTTCAACATGCGGCGGTCAAAATCGCTGATCCACTGCTTGAGCCGCGGGTCGGTTTCTGCTGCCACGGTAACCGCCACCATCAGGCGGGCAATGCGGGTGTCACATATGTTGTTGCACATCCGCAGCCGGAAATCCTCCAGGCTGTCCAAGGCGGCAGGTTCGCTGCAGTCCTGAGCATTGATCACCAATTGACAGCCGTGTTCCACCACCACGGTTAACAAATCGTTGCGGGTGGGAAAGTAATAAGTCAGATGGCTTTGCCGCAGCCCGGCCTGGCGCGCAACCTTGCTTTGGCTGAATCCCATGATACCGTCATGAAGCAGGACTTCCAAGGCGGCTTCAATCAGCCGCGTGCGCGGGTCCTTGTCGGTATCGGCGGGGACGGACTTTCTGGATGCTTGGGATGCTGACATGGTATTTGGTTGAATTACCAAAACCAGTAGAAGCTAACAATGTTTAACCCTTAAATCCAGTCTTTGCGGACGAATTAACTGGCCTGGCGGTCAAATATGGATATTTGATGCAAATTTGATACAGAACAAGAAGGATGCGTGTGGGCTGTTGCCGCAATGTTTGCCGGTTTGGCACTACAGGGAGGATGGGGAAGATGAATATTCCAAATAGATTCAATTTGATGAAAATAAATTCATTTGGCATTTTTGTTGGGCGAAAAATCAAAGGCTACCCTATATCAGCTTTGGTCAAACAGGTTTTGATTCATGTCATGTTTTGCCTGATTAGTTCTCCGCAATCCGGTCGAAGCTGCTTAAGTAGCAGGCTTGGCTAGCTGACGTGAACGTAAGACAAAGTTGGCAGCCAGTAACAAGCCGGCACTTCAGAACGGCACGACGCTCGATAAAACACCAGGCCGCAACAGGCCGGAAATTGCAAGGGAACAACAAGTGGAACAACGCATTCACCATGCTGGTCTGGCAGGGAAAATCATGTCGGCTGAGGAGGCCGCCACACACATCCAGCCGGGCATGACCGTGGGCATGAGCGGGTTTACCGGCTCGGGCTACCCCAAGGCAGTGCCGCTGGCGCTGGCTGGCCGTATTGAAGCTGCGCAGGGACGCGGCGAGAAGTTCGCCTTGCGTGTGCTCACCGGGGCCTCCACCGCGCCGGAGCTGGATGGCGCGCTGGCCAAGGCCGGTGGCATTGATTTTCGCCTGCCTTACCAGTCAGACCCGGAGCTGCGCGCGCGCATCAACCGTGGCGAAATCGACTATATGGATGTGCATCTGGGCCAGGTGGCGCAATACACCTGGTTCGGCTTTCTGGGCAAGATCGACCTCGCGGTGGTTGAAGTGGCGGGCATCCTGCCGGATGGCCGGCTGATTCCATCCACCTCCATCGGTAATAACAAGACCTGGCTGGACCTGGCCGACAAGGTGATTCTGGAAGTCAACAGCACCCAGCCGCTGGGGCTGGATGGCATGCATGACATCTATTACGGCACGGCACTGCCGCCCAATCGCCAGCCGATTCCGCTGACCCAGGCGGGCGACCGCATCGGTGACCCTTATTTGCGCGTAGACCCGGCCAAGGTGGTGGCGGTGGTGGAAACCCATGCACCAGACCGGCTGGGTCGTTTCACCCCGCCGGATGAAACCAGCCAGCGCATTGCCGGGCATCTGGTGGAATTCCTCAAGCACGAAATCAGGATGGGCCGTTTGCCGGAAAACCTGCTGCCCTTGCAGTCCGGCGTGGGCAATATCGCCAATGCGGTGTTGGGCGGCCTGCGTGATGGCGGCTTCAGCAATCTGACAGCGTTTACCGAGGTGATTCAGGACGGCATGCTGGATTTGATCCGCACCGACACCATCCGCATGGCTTCGGCCACCGCCTTGTCGCTCAGCCCGGAAGGGGTGCAGGAGTTTGCCCGCAATATCGACCACTACCGTGAACGCATCGTGCTGCGGCCGCAGGAAATCTCCAACCATGCCGAACTGGTTCGCCGCCTGGGCTGTATCGGCATCAATGGCATGGTGGAGGCCGACCTGTACGGCAACGTCAACTCCACCCATGTAGCCGGCACGTCCATCATCAACGGCATTGGCGGCTCGGGTGACTTTGCCCGTAACGGCTTCCTGTCCTGTTTTGTCACTCCCAGCACCGCCAAAAACGGCGCGATTTCCTGCATCGTGCCCATGGTCAGTCATGTCGACCACACCGAGCACGACGTCTGCATCATCGTTACCGAGCAGGGCCTGGCCGACTTGCGTGGCCTGTCGCCCAAACAGCGCGCGCGCACGGTGATTGCCAATTGCGCTTACCCGGACTACCGCCCACTGCTGCAGGATTACTTCGACCGCGCCTGCCGCGACAGCAAGGGCAAGCACACCCCGCATCTGCTGGGTGAGGCATTGTCCTGGCATGAGCGGCTGGTGGAGCAGGGCAGCATGCGTCCCTGAGTCCTGCTGGACTGATGTAAACAAAAAGCCCTTGCTGTGAAGCAAGGGCTCAGGCTGCTGACAAAGTTATGTGGTGCGATTGCCTTGGACCCGGCCAAGTGATTGATTCCGCAGCCTGTCCATCTATTCCCGATCCCACTCCCTTCCCTTGAAAGAGAGCCTCGCTTTCCTTTCAGAAAGCGAGAGGGGGCGATAATCTGCCGCCCTTAAGCGCGTGCCGGTTTACAGCTCCACTACCTGTTTGCTGCGCAGTGCCTGGGTAATGGCCAGGCCAATGCGGGTGGCTTCGGTGGCATCGGCCAGGCTCAGTGCCAGCGGCTGATCGTACAGCACGGCATCGACAAAATGCTGGGCTTCGCTGACAAAGGCTTCGGCAAAGCGCTGGTAAAAATCCTGCACGCATTCATTGCGCACGCCATGGGCATCGCTGATGTCCACCCGGTTGGCGCGCGGGTTGGCGCCCACGGTCAGCCGTCCGGCGGTGGCAAAAATTTCGGTCAGGGTTTCATGACCATGTGCCTGGGTGCGCGAGGCATAGAAGCAAGCCAGTTTGCCATCGGCAAATTCCAGCATGGCCACGCCATTGTCCACATCGCCACAATCGGCCAGTGCCGGGTGCAAGGCATTGGTGCCGGTAGCCCAGACGCGTAGCGGTTTGGGCGAACCCAGCAGCCAGCGCGCCAGGTCGATATCGTGAATGCTGCAATCCATGAAAATGCCGCCGCTGCTGGGGGCAAACTTCACAAAAAAGCCGTTTTCATCGTTCAGGTCACAAGTTTGCGAGCGCAGCAGATAGGGCTGGCCCACCAGGCCTTGTTGCAGTTTTTCCGCTGCATCCTGATAGCTGGCATCAAAGCGGCGTACAAAACCCACCATGGCTTTCAGCTGCGGATAATCGGCAGCCACTGCTTCTACTTTCTGGCAATCCTCCACATTCAAGGCCAGCGGTTTCTCACAAAACACATGCTTGCCGGCACGCAGGCAGGCGATGATCTGCTCGGCATGCAGTGCGGTGGGGGTGACCAGGAAAACGGCCTCGACATCAGGCTCGGCCAGCATGGCCTCCAGCGTATGGTGGCGGTGTACGCCCGGCAGGTGCTCTGCCGCCCAGCCCAGTTCTTCATCCACCGGTGAGCATGCAGCCACCAGCCGGGCACCACGAATGCGGTCGCGCAGATTGAGCGCATGACGCCGGCCCAGCCGGCCCAGGCCGACAATGCCGATATTCAGTTCAGACATGACTTCTCCCTGCCCACCGGCATGGCTGGCGGCGGGCTTGCATGGTTGTCGTGACGGGAAGGCTTACAGGCTGATCAGGCGGTTTTCCTGCCAGGAGCGGCTGGCGGCATCGGCCAGTTCCAAGGCCTTGACGCCATCTTCCACCGTGGTGCGCGGGGTGACGCCGCGCTGTACCACCTCAAAGAAGTGCGCCATTTCCAGTGCGTAAGCAGCGCGGTAGCGTTCCAGGAAAAAGTGTTCCGGCAGATCGGTGCTGACTTGCTGGCCACCATAGGCAGTCACTTCGGTAGGGCGGTGATTACCGGCCTGTAACATGCCCAGGCTGCCCAGCACTTCAAAGCGTTGGTCATAGCCATAGGCGGCACGGCGGCTGGTGTTGATCTGGCACAGGCGGCCGGAGCGGGTACGAATGGTGACCGCAGTGGTGTCGGCGTCCCCTGCTTCGCCAATGGCCGGGTCGGTCAGCACGCTGGCCGTGGCCTGCACACTGACGGCTTCGTCAGCCAGAATCCAGCGGCAGATGTCGAAGTCGTGAATCAGCATGTCCTTGAAAATGCCGCCGGAGCGTTTGATGTAGTCCACCGGCGGCGCACCCGGGTCGCGGCTGGTTACCACCAGCACTTCCGGCTGGCCGATTTCCCCGGCTTCAATGCGTGCTTTCACTGCGGCAAAAGTAGGGTCGTAGCGGCGCTGGAAGCCTATCAGGCAGGCCACGCCTGCTTCTTTCACCGCAGCGGCGCACTGGCGCGCGCGTTCCAGCGTCAGGTCCACCGGCTTTTCGCAGAAGATGGCCTTGCCACGGGCGGCCGCACGCAGGATGAGGTCGGCATGGGTATCGGTACTGGAGGCAATCACCACCGCGCCGACTTCCGGGTCGGCCAGCGCACTGTCGATATCGCTCACGCTGGCACCGTACTGGGCCGCCAGCTGCTGTGCTGAAGGCTGATGGGTATCGACGACATACTTCAGGCGTGCGCCAGGCTGGGCGGCCAGGTTGGCGGCGTGGATCTTGCCGATACGGCCGGCACCGAACAGGGCTACTGCGGTCATTGCTGTCTCCTCATGTGTGTTGTTGGCCAACCGTGCTGCGGGCTGGTGTGCTTGCAGGGTAGTATATGTTGGAAAATAATTTCTGAAAATATTTTTATTGGAAATTTATTTCCCCGTTGTGGCAGATCTGCCTGTCACCCTGTTGAGCGCTGTCCCGTCAGATTCCTCTGTGCCCCCCTCGACCGACAGACCGTCCGCCAGGCAGACGCTTGCACCACACCAGAGACCAAGCATTTTGCTTTGCCGATAGTTCCTGCATGTGTGGGTGGGAGGATTGTCTTGCAAGTAAAAGTCAATGGATGCGGGCAGTTATTTTGGCAGAAATAAATGATATTGGCAGATTAATTCATTGTGATACATTCCATTGAAATATTCACTGGGATTGCAAATGAAATTTGATTGCCCTTATTGTCAATTTCAGTTTTTGGATGATTTTGAACTGCTAGCGCCTGATTACCTGCATCGTATTTGCTGCGAGCAATGCGAGCAAAGTTTTTGGATGATATTGACTGAGTGTTGTTGCGGTGAGTTGGCAGTGTCAACGATCAGAATGGAAAATGCTGATGGATATGATGAGTAGCTTGAATAATAAATTGTTCGATTTTTCTGAAATTGCCGATTCACATGATTTGATAAGAAAGATGCGAGCCGATTTAAATGCTTTTTCTGTTGATGGTTTTGTTTTTAAATTGGTGAGTAATTTTTTCGGTGATAATCCAGTTTTCGATAGTTGAAGGTGATTTCCAGTTTTCTTCATACTCGTGGAGTCATGATTGTTTGATGCAGACGATTTTATTGTATGGTAATTCGTTACATCACGATCATCATAAAAGTAAAAATAAGAATTTTACAGATCTTTGTTTGTGCTCGCGTAGTTTAATAACGCCTTATTCGTATTTGTATCTTTTCTTTTTTGCATTTTTTCCCCGTTTTTTTGATCGAATCATGAGGGGTGCGTTGAGTAATTATCATAAATCTCCAACAGGTTTGGATGGTAGCAGCCATTACTTTTGTTGAGCATGCTTATTTGTCCAACTTGGGTTGTTTGGATTCTTGGGTACGCGATGCAAAAAACCACAGCAGCCATAGGCCGCTGTGGCAAGTCCGAGGAAGCATGCTGCAGAAGCAGGGTTCAGTAGAAGCCGGGGCGTTCCGGCATGTTGATGTCCACCACTGCGCCATTCTGTTGTGCCAGCACGCAGGCATCGGCAGCCACGGCAGCGGCATAGCCATCCCAGGCTGAGGGGCCGGTGAGAGAACCGGCCTGTACACCGTCGATGAAGGCTTGCAGCTCCACGTCGTAAGCGGCGATGAAGCGCTGTTTCCAGTCGGTGAGGATTGCGGTGGAGTAACTTGCCGCGCTGCGCAGCGGCACGCTGGATGGCTCCGGCAGGCTGGCAATGCCGGTCTCGCCGACAATCTGGCACTGGATGTCATAGCCATACTGGCAGTTGACGAAGATTTCCACATCGATGCGCACGCCGCTGACGGTTTCCAGCAACACGATCTGCGGGTCGGCCAGATGGGGCAGGGCGTGGCTGCTCTTGCGTGGAAAGACCACCTGGGCCGAGACATAGTCTTCATCCAGCAACCAGCGCAACACGTCCAGTTCGTGAATCAGCGTATCGGTAATGGCCATCGGCGTGGTGTAGCTCTCTCCCACCGAGGGATTGCGATGAGCGCAGTGCAGCATCAGCGGTGCGCCGATGCGTCCCTCGTTCAGTACCTGTTTGAGCGCACGGTAACCAGCGTCATAGGGCCGCATGAACCCAACTTGCACCAGCCGTTTGCCATGTGCCAGTTCGGCATTAACGATGCGCATGCAGCCCTCGGCAGTGACGGCCAGCGGTTTTTCGCAGAACACCGGCTTGCCGGCGGCAATGGCATCCAGCACGAATTCTTCATGGCTGGGGCCCCATGAGGTCACCAGCACGGCCTCCACTGCCGGGTCGCGAATCAGTGCCTGGCCGCTGTCATGCACGCTGGCAGCCAGTTGGTATTGCTTTACCGTGGCCTCGGCTTGCAGTGGGTTGATGTCGTTGACGGCCACCACGCGGGCGCCGGACAGGGTCTGGCTGATGCGGCGGATGTGGTCCTGACCGATGGCTCCGGTGCCGATGACGCCAATGGCTAAACTCATGTTTGTCTCCTTGATCTTGTTTATCGTGAGATGGGTTTTAAACGGCGAGTTGCTGGCGGATGTAATCCATGCTGTCACGCAGCAGGGTTTCGCTGTCTGGCGCTTCCATGATGTCGCTGGCAAAGGGTTCGAACGACACCACCCCCTGATAGCCGCGCGCCAGCAGTTCTTTCAGCTGCGGAATATTGCCCAGCCGGTCGGCACTGCCCACCAGTACGCGGTGACCATCGCGCATTTCATTGCTGGCCAATGTCGTGGATTCCACGCCGGAGATGTGCACCAGCCCAGTCAGCTCCGGAAAGAAAATGTCTTCGCCAGCCAGGTGGTGGTGGAAGGTGTCGTGCACCAGGCGGAAATGACGCTCACCAGCGGCAGCGTAAATGGCGGTGACGGCGGCTGATTTGTGGCGTAGTGCACATTCCTCGAAGCCCAGTGGTTCCACCAAGCCGGTGATGCCGTGGTCGTCCAGAATCGGTTTGAGTTGTTTGAGCGCACGGATAAGGTCTTGCTGGCGCTGGCTGGCACTGCGGGCATCGTCCCGGCTGTTGAGCGGGCACATCACCAGCGCCTCTGCACCACAGTCACGGGCGTAGGCGGCCAGTTGCACGGCACGCTGTTGCAGGTCAGCGTCAAAAACATCAAACGGGTAGAGCGCATTGATGGTGCGGATGGTGACCCCGGCTTCGGCTGCGGCAGCGCGTAGCTGGGTGGCCGGGGTGCCATTGCTGATTTCCACGCCATTCAGATCGTTGCGGATTTCGATATCGCTCACACCCAGTCGGCGGCACATTGCCAGATAGTCGGGAAAGGACAGGCGCGGTGCGCTGATACGGTTGATGGCAAAGCGGATGCTGTGGTTCATGATGGGCTTTCTGCGGGTGAGGGGACTTACTGTGATTGCCAGTGGCGATAGTGCTTATCCAGATAGCGCTGCATCTCGCTCAGCATGAAGCGCGACGAGGCGTCGGCGCGTTCCTCCCAGGCAAACACGCAGGAGGACAGCACACCGTCGAAACCGATGTCGGCCAGGGTGGCAAAAAACACATCCCAGTCGATTTCGCCCTGGCCGATATCCAGATGCTGATGCACCCGTACATTGGCACCCGGCGGGTTGACGATATAGCGCAGGCCGGATGAGGCCTTGTGGTTGAAGGTGTCGGCCACACGTACATGGGCCAGTACCGGCGCGGCGCCGCGCAGCATGGCGGCCATTTCGTCGCCGTAGTAGAAGGTGTGTGGCGCGATATAGGACAGCTTCACGTTGGCTGAGCCAATTACCTGCACGATGTCCAGCGCGGGCTGGAAGGTTTCCACCCAGTCTTCAGGATGTGGCTCGATCGACAGCTGCAGGCCTTCGCGCTCGAAGATCGGCACCAGCTCGTCCATAGAACGCCAGAAAGCGGCTTCGCATTGCTCCGGAGTGTTGATGCCGGCACCCAGCCCGACGGAACGCTCTGGCGATCCACCACGACCAAATTCGGAAATCATGGTGTCGCATTCCAGTTCCACCGCAATTTCGATGGCCTTTTTCCAGTATTTCATCGCCGCCTGACGTTCATCTTCAAACGGGCTGGACCAGCGGTACATCGGTTGCAGCGTGGCCAGGCTGACGCCATGTTCGCGCATGGCCTGCTTGAAACCGGCCAGCCGTTCGCCATTGGCACGCGGCATGGCCCACCATTGCAGCAGGTCGGCGCGTGGGGATAGCTCGATATGGCGGTAGCCCAGCTCTGCCGTCTTGCGGCATAGCTCCGGCAGGCTGAGGTGCCGGTGCATGTACGGGTCCAGCGCAATCTTCATGTCGTCCTCCATTTCTTGTGGTGTTGGCTGATAACCATATTGCAGTGCACCTAATGCCAAACGGCTATGTCCTTGTGGTAAAAGGGCTGCAGCGTGGTTGCGCTGGAGGCAATCTAGGGGAAGTAAGGCAGGGTTTCAGTTGCTGATTTGACGATAAATCGTCAAGGTGAGTGGCTGATGCACTCCCTTCACCCGCAGGAGCACGTTGATGAGCAGCCCGCCACGTCGCAAGAAAACTGCCCGCTTTGTTGAAATTGCCGCCCAGGCCGGGGTGAGCGTGGCCACGGTGGACCGCGTGTTGAACGAGCGTGGTAGCGTATCGGCCCAGTCCCGCGCCAAGGTGGTAGCGGCTGCGCGTGAGCTGGCGGTGCCACGGCTGTTACCGGATACCCGCCACGGGCTGATTCATCTGGACATCCTGTTGCCGTACAACCAATCCCCCTTCTTCCGGCGGCTGCGGCAGGCCTTGCAAGCGGCACTGCCCATGCTGGACCGCCGGGTAGTAGTGCACCAGCAGACGCTAGGGGAAAAGGATGAAGCCGGCATGGTGCGCGCCTTGCGTCCCCGGCCTTACCCACGGCAGGGGCTGATTGTGGCGGCACCGGATACCCCGGCCGTGCAGCAGGCCTTGCAAGCGGCCATCCAGCGCGGCGAGCAGGTGGCGCTGGTGGTGAGTAATGTGGCCGGTCTGCCGCAGGCTCGCTATGTGGGCATAGACAACCATGCTGCCGGGCGGACTGCCGGCTGGCTGCTGGGCCGTCTGTGTCCGCAAGCGGGCAGGGTGCTGTTGCTGTCCAGTCGGCCGGACTACCGTGGCCATCTGGAGCGTGCCAGCGGTTGTGCCGAGGTGCTGGCACAACGCTTTCCCCATTTGCAGTGTGATCAGGTGGCCACCGCCACCCATGACGATGCCGACCGTTGCTATGCCGCGGTCAGTCATGCTTTCAAGCAGGGTCGGCCGATTGCCGGTATTTACAACAGCGGGGCCGGTTCACCCGGCATCGAAGCGGCGTTGCGCCGCTATGCCATCCACGACAAGGTGTGCTGGGTAACGCACGAGCTGTCGGACGACCACCGGCAGTATCTGCAGCAGGGCTTGCTGGACGTGGTGATTGATCAGGACCCGGATGGCCAGGCCATCAAGGCCCTGCAACATGTACTGGCAGCACTGGGGGTATTGCCGCAGGGAGGCGAAATCGGGGCGGCTGAATTCCGCCTTTATCTGGCAGAGAACATGTCGGCTTCGCCCTATCTGTCTCCCTAGCAAGCATGGTTTGGGTTGCGGAAATTGTTTTTCAAAATAAAATTAAAATGAAAAATAATTTGCAAATATACGGAAATCTTATATCGTAGTGGCAAGCTGTTCCTTACTCTCGATCACGTCATGCTGGCACCGCCCGGTCAGCTGCCGTCATCGCCCCCTGGAGAATGGATGTGAAAACCGTACGTCTCACCGTGGCCCAGGCGCTGGTGCGCTATCTGGCCGCGCAGTTTGTCACCATGCCGGATGGCAGCCGGGAGCGGCTGTTTGGCGGTGTGTGGGCCATTTTCGGCCACGGCAATGTGGCCGGCCTGGGCGAAGCCTTGCAGGCAGCGCAGGATGTGCTGCCCACCTTGCGCGCCCACAACGAACAGGGCATGGCCTTGGCTGCCACCGCTTATGCCAAGGCACATTTTCGCCGCCGCATGATGGCTATCAGCACTTCTATCGGCCCCGGTTGTACCAATCTGGTCACCGCTGCGGCGGTGGCCCATGTCAACCGCCTGCCCATGCTGTTGCTGCCGGGCGATGTGTTCATCTCGCGCGCGCCGGACCCGGTATTGCAGCAAGTGGAAGATTTTCAGGATGGCGGCGTCTCGGCGGTGGATTGCCTGCGCCCGGTTTCCCGCTATTTCGACCGCATCGTGGTGCCATCCCAGTTGCTGACCGCCCTGCCACGTGCCATTGCCACTCTCACCGACCCGGCGCAGTGCGGCCCGGTGACACTGGCCCTGCCGCAGGATGTGCAGGCGCAGGCCTTTGACTGGCCGGAAGCTTTCTTTGCCGAGCGTGATATCCACTTCCGTCAGCCACCGGCAGAACCTGCCGAGCTGGCGGCTCTGGCCAGCTTGCTGCGCCAGGCCAAGCGCCCGCTCATCGTCTGTGGTGGCGGGGTGCTGTACAGCGTTGGCGGTGTGGAGGCACTGAAAGATTTTGTCGAACGGCATGGCATTCCGGTTGGCGAGAGTCAGGCGGGCAAGGGCGCGTTGAGCTGGGATCACCCGCTGCTGGCCGGTTCCATCGGCGTCACCGGTTCCCCGGCGGCCAACGAGCTGGCCGCGCAAGCCGACCTGGTGCTGGCGGTGGGCAGCCGTTTGCAGGACTTCACCACCGGCTCGCATGCGCTGTATGCCCAGGCCACCTTGTTGTCCATCAATGTGAATGGTTTTGATGCCATCAAATGGGGGGGCCACAGCCTGCAATGTGATGCCGCCGTCGGGCTGGCCGCGCTGAGTGCAGCGCTGGAAGGCTGGCAGGCCGATGCCGACTGGACCGCGCACAGCCAGCGACTGTGCAATGGCTGGCGCCGTCAGGTGGACGAGATTGTGCGCAGCCCGCGTGCCAGCCTGCCCACTTATGCCGAGGCCATCGGTGCGGTACAGGCCTCGGCGGCGGATTCCTCCGAACGCGACATCGTGGTGTGCGCTGCCGGTACACTGCCGGCCGAGCTGCACAAGTTGTGGCGCACCAGTACGCCCGGTGGTTATCACATGGAGTACGGCTTTTCCTGCATGGGTTACGAAGTGGCCGGTGGCCTGGGCGTGAAAATGGCCCGGCCAGAGCGCGAAGTCATCGTGATGGTGGGCGATGGCAGCTATTTGATGCTGAATAACGAGCTGGCCACCTCGGTGATGCTGGGTCACAAGATCATCGTGGTGCTGCTGGACAATGCCGGTTACGCCTGCATCAACCGCTTGCAGCAGGCCTGCGGCGGTGTGCCTTTCAACAATATGCTGGTCGACTGTCTGCATGGCGAGCATGGCATTCCACAGGTCGATTTTGCCCAGAATGCCCGCTCCCTGGGTGCCGAGGCCGAAACCGTCGGCTCGGTGGCCGAACTGCTGGCCGCCATGGTGCGCGCCCGGGCATCCAGCCGCAGTTATCTGATCCAGCTGCGCATCGATGGCCCGCAATGCACCCCCGAAGGCGGCAGCTGGTGGGAGGTGGGCATTCCGGAAGTATCGGAACGCGAGCAGGTACGTGCTGCCCGTGTCGACTACGAACAAGCCCGCTTGCGTCAGCGGCTGTAGCGCAGCCATTACACATACATATATAAGGAGTGAGACAGTGCAGCAATTTGATGTGCGCATCGGCATCAACCCCATTTCCTGGAGTAATGACGACCTGCCGCAGCTGGGCGGGCATATTCCGCTGGAAACCTGCCTGCAAGAGGGCGCGGAAATCGGCTATGCCGGCTTCGAGCTGGGCAACAAGTTTCCCAAAGACCCGCAGGCCCTGCGCGACAAGATGGCCGAATACGGCGTGGCGGTGGTGTCCGGCTGGCACTCCGGCCATCTGGCCGAGGGGTCGGTAGAGGATGAAATCGTGGCAGCCACTGCCCATGTGGACAAGCTGGTGTTCAACGGCTGCCAGGTGCTGGTGTATGGCGAAGTCGCGGACTCGGTGCAGGGACAGCAGCAGACACCGTTATCTCAACGGCCACGCTTTGCCAGCCAGCAGCAATGGCGGGATTACGCCGCGCGGCTGGATGCCTTTGGCAGCTGGCTGAAGGGCAAGGGCATCACCCTGGCGTATCACCATCACATGGGTGCGTATTGCGAAACCAGTGCCGACCTGGACTTGCTGATGTCACTCACCGGGCCGGATGTCGGCCTGCTGTTTGATACCGGCCACATCACTTTTGCCGGGGGTGACGCCTATGTCGAGCTGCTCAAGCATGTGGACCGGGTGGTGCATGTGCATTGCAAGGATGTGCGACGAACAGTGATGCAACAGGCCAGGGCGGAAAACTGGAGCTTTCTGGACGCCGTGCTCAAGGGCGTGTTTACCGTACCGGGCGACGGCATGATCGACTTCGCCCCCATTCTGGCCACGCTGCAACGGCATGGCTACCGGGGCTGGCTGGTGGTGGAGGCCGAGCAGGACCCGGCGCTGGCACCCAGCTATGAATACGCCAAGAAGGGTTACGACTATCTGGCCGCCTTGTGTGCCAGCCTGCGCCAGCCGGTTGTTGCCTGAAAACGCTTGTTGCCAGTGCAACTGGTCGCCGAGTCAGTAGCCATGCCATGTCGGCATGGCTTTTTCATTTTTCCGCCCTTCTTGTTGCATTTGTGCCCGGTTAAAACCCGTTAAATCAAGGAGATGGCCATGCTGTGCATGGTGCTGTGGCAGGACCCTGGCCAGCATGGGCAACTGCTTCATCTGGCAAGATATAGAAAAACATTTCTAAGTGCAGTGCAGCATGAAATTTTATTTGCAATATTGATTCGGCTCACTTATCTTAGCTGCACGACAACACGATATGCGCTTCGCATTGCACTGCAACATGAGCGGTCGGCGGCATGTCGGGATCGAACCCACACCATAAGGACAGGAGACGCATCAATGAAACGCATCACCAAGCTTGCTGGTTCCGCAGTGTTCTTTTCCCTCACCATGCTGGCCATGCCGGCATCCGCCGCCAAACTGGGCGTGACCATGTCCGCCTTTGACGACAACTTCCTCACCGTGCTGCGCAACAACATGAAAACCTATGCCGGCAGTCAGAAGGGTGTGGACATCCAGTTTGAAGATGCGCAGAACGACGTTGGCCGCCAGCTCAGCCAGGTACAAAACTTCATTGCCCAGAAAGTGGACGCCATCATCGTCAACGTGGTGGATACCGATGCCACACCGAAAATCACCAAACTGGCGCAAAGCGCCGGCATTCCGCTGGTGTACGTAAACCGCATGCCGGCCGACAAGACCCTGCCTGCCAAGGTGGCCTTTGTCGGCTCCAACGAGGCCGAATCGGGCACCGTGCAGATGAAAGAGGTGTGCCGCCTGATGAAGGGCAAGGGCAATATCGTGGTCATGATGGGCGACCTGGCCAACCAGGCCGCACGTCAGCGTACCAAGGACGTGGAAGATGTCATTGCCAAGGCCCCGTGTAACGGCATCAGGATTGTAGAAAAACAGACCGCCAAATGGTCGCGCACCGATGGCCGCGACCTGATGATGAACTGGCTGAGCGCCGGCCTGCAGTTTGACGCCGTGGTGTCCAATAACGACGAAATGGCACTGGGTGCCATTCAGGCACTCAAGTCTGCCAAGCGTCTGGACAAAACCATCGTGGCTGGCGTGGATGCCACCCAGGATGCGCTGACTGCCATGAAGAACGGCGAGCTGAAAGTCACCGTGTTCCAGAATGCCGCCGGTCAGGGCAAGGGCGCGGTGGACACTGCGCTCAAGCTGTCGCGTGGCGAGAAGCTGCCGTCCATGATCTGGGTACCGTTCGAACTGGTCACCCCGGCCAACCTGAAGAACTACCAGTCGCGCAACTAAAGCTGAAGCGGGCGGCCGCCGCAGTGCGCCGCCCGGTACTCAAGGAGGAGAGCAAGCCATGTTGAGCCTGGCCCCGGAAAAACCGAAGGCAGCCGCACTGTCCCGCCCGCCCGTGGAGCGCGAAACGCTGCTGATTGAAGTGGAAGGCGTACGCAAGGCTTTCCCCGGTGTGGTGGCGCTGGATGATGTGTCCTTCCGCCTGCGCGCCGGAACCGTGCATGCGCTGATGGGCGAAAACGGTGCTGGCAAGTCCACGCTGATGAAAATCCTGGCCGGGGTGTATATCCCGGACAAGGGCGTGTACCGCCTGCACGGCCGTGAAATTGCGCTGACTTCGCCGCTGGATGCCCTGGAAAACGGCATCGCCATGATTCATCAGGAACTGAACCTGATGCCCTTCATGAGCATTGCCGAAAACATCTGGATCCGCCGCGAGCCGCTGAACCGCTTCGGCCTGATCGACCACGCCAGGATGTACCAGATGACCCGCGAGCTGTTTGCCCAACTGTCCATCGAGCTGGACCCCGAGGCCAAGGTGGCCAGCCTGAGCATTTCCAGCCGCCAGATGGTCGAGATTGCCCGTGCGGTGTCGTACAACTCCGACGTGCTGATCATGGACGAACCCACGTCTGCACTGACCGAGCACGAAGTCGCCCATCTGTTCCGTATCGTGCGCATGCTGCGCGAGCAGGGCAAGGGCATCATCTACATCACGCACAAGATGAACGAGCTGTTCGAGATTGCCGACGAGGTGTCGGTATTCCGTGATGGCCATTTCATCGGCTGCAAGCGGGTGGAACAGCTGACTCATGATGAAGTGATCCGCATGATGGTGGGGCGCGAAATCACCGAGATGTTCCCCAAGACCATCGTGCCGATTGGCGAGGTGGCGCTGGAAGTGGAAAACCTCACCCTGGATGGCGTGTTCCGTGATGTGACATTTAGTGTCCGCCAGGGGGAAATCCTGGGTGTGGCGGGGCTGATCGGCTCCGGCCGCAGCAATGTGGCGGAAACCCTGTTTGGCGTCAGCCCGGCCAGTAGCGGCCAGATCCGCATCAATGGCCAGGCAGTGACGGTGGACTCCCCGCGCACCGCCATGCAGCACGGCATGGCCTTTCTCACCGAAGACCGCAAGGACACCGGCTGTTTTCTCAACCTGAGCATTCAGGAAAACATGCAGATATCGGTGCTGGGTGGTGACAACCTCAAGGCCGGTTTTGTCCGCCAGCAGGCGCTGGACGCCATGTGCGCAGCCATGTCCGGCACGCTACGGGTGAAAACGCCGAATCTGGACGAGCGCATCGAAAACCTGTCCGGTGGCAACCAGCAAAAAGTGCTGATTGGCCGCTGGCTGCTGACCAACCCGAAAATACTGATTCTGGACGAACCCACCCGCGGCATCGACGTGGGGGCCAAGGCCGAAATCCACAAGCTGATCTGCAAGCTGGCCGGGCAGGGCGTGGCCGTCATCATGATTTCGTCCGAGCTGCCCGAGGTACTGGGCATGAGCGACCGCATCATGGTGATGCACGAGGGCAGGGTGACCGGCATTGTCGACCGTGCCGACGCCACCCAGGTCAGCATCATGACACTGGCTGCCGGCTGACACTGCCGCAAGCCAGGCAAAGCACAATAACAGCAGGAGAAGACGAGATGGCAATCAGCAATACGCAGCCGCTGGACAAGGCAGCAAAATCCGGCGCATTTGGCTTCAGGATTCCCGCCGAAGCACGCATTTTCATGGTGCTGCTGGGCGTGGCCCTGATATTCGAACTGTTGGGCTGGGTCTTCGTTGGCCAAAGCTTCATCGCCAACAAGGAAAGACTGATCGTGATGGTGCTGCAGGTGTCGGTGATCGGCATCATCGCGGTAGGCGTTACCCAGATCATCATCATGGGTGGTATCGACCTCTCATCCGGTTCGGTGGTGGCACTCACCGCCATGGTGTCGGCCAGCCTGGCGCAAACCTCCGACTTTGCCCGTGCGGTGTTCCCTTCGCTTACCGACCTGCCGGTGATTGCACCGCTGGCAGCCGGTTTGCTGGTGGGGCTGGTGTGCGGGCTGATCAACGGTGCGGTGATTGCCCGCACAGCCATTCCGCCCTTCATCGCCACACTGGGCATGATGGTCACCGCACGCGGCCTGGCCAAGTGGTACACCAAGGGTGAGCCCATCAGCATGCTGTCCGATAACTATGCGGCTATCGGTGCCGGGATCAACCCCATCATCATCTTCCTGCTGACGGCACTGGTGTTCCACATCGTGCTCAGCTACACCCGTTACGGTAAATACACTTATGCCATTGGTGCCAACCGTGCTGCCGCCCGCGTGGCCGGCATCAATGTCAACCGTCACCTGATTCTGGTGTATACCGTGGCAGGTTTGCTGTCCGGCCTGGCCGGGGTGGTGACGTCGGCGCGGGCGGTGTCCGGTCAGGCTGGCATGGGCATGATGTACGAGCTGGATGCCATTGCTGCCGCAGTGATTGGTGGCACCTCGCTTAATGGCGGTCTGGGCAAGATTACCGGCACGGTGATTGGTGCGCTGATTCTCGGCACCATGACCTCCGGCTTCACCTTCCTGCGTATCGACGCCTATTACCAGGAAATCGTCAAAGGCATCATCATCGTGGTGGCCGTGGTGGCAGACCAATACCGCCAGCGTAATCGCCGCAGCTGATAGCCCGGCATCACACAGCGGGTGTGGCAACAGTTAAACTGTCGCAGGAGTCACACCCGGCTGTCTGAATGCGGCATGACAATGCGGCAGGAATCTCTCAGCAGGGTGTTGATCGGGAAGGTGCGCCTTCCCGTTTTTTCATTGTTGCGGAAACGTGTTGTGCGCCCGAATCCAGTTGTGAGAGTAGATCAAGCTGTACGTCCCGGACTGGCAGAAGCCACGCTGGTGCTGGTGACCCTGATTGCCGGTTTTGGCTGGCTGTGTTCCAAGGAAGTCTTGCGCGGCATGCCGCCCTTGTTGTTTCTGGGAGTGCGCTTTGGCAGTGCCGGTGTGGTGCTGGCCTTGCTGGCGCGTTGGCGTTCCCAGCCATTGCCTTGGCGTTTGCCTGCCAGCAGCTGGTGGAGTGCGCTGATGCTGGCCTTGGCCATGGTGCTGTGGATGCTGGCCTTGCAGCAAAGCAACAACCTGGGCGTGGGTGCCTTCATCGGCAGCCTGGGAGTTGTGCTGGCACCAGTGCTGGCGCGGCTGATGTTTGGCACCGTGCTGCTGGCGCAAACCTTGTGGGCCATGCCGCTGGCTGCGCTGGGTGTGGCGGCTATGGCCTTGCATGGTGGCTGGCAGCTGGGCGCGGCCGACAGCCTGTTTCTGGCATCCGCGGTGGCGATGTCGGTATTTCTCAATCTGAATGGCAGGGCAGGGGCGAAGGCTCCGGCATTGAGCCTGACCGCCTTGCAGCTGCTGCTGGCCGGAGTGGCCGGTTTGGTCGGCAGTGTACTGGTGGAACACTGGCCATCCCGGCTAAGCGGCGGGGTGATGGCCTGGCTGCTGGTAAGCATCCTGCTGGCCACCTGTGGCCGCTTCTTCCTGCAAGGCTGGGCACAGGCGCGGGTGCCAATGCAGCGTTCCGCTTTCATCCTGCTGCTGGAGCCGGTATGGACCGCCATCCTGGCCTGGTGGTGGTTTGGCAGCAGCATGAGCGCCAGTCAGCTGACCGGCGCAGGGCTGATCATGTCGTCCTTGCTGGTCAGTCGTCGTAAGCCCCGGCGTCGCGGGTCTCTTCAATCACCAGTTCCAGCCGGTAAGACAGGGCAATGAACAAGGCCTGACACAGGCTGATGGTGCTGGTGAGCGAGCGGAAGGAAAACGCTGTGCCCTCTTTTACCGTCAGCACCGCATCGGCATTGCGTGCCAGCGGGCTTAACTGGCTGTCGGTAATCACCAGCTGCTTTGCCTTGTTTTGTCCGGCCACGCGTGCGCAGTAGCGGGTTTCCTTGCCATAAGGCTGGAAGCTGATGGCAATCATCAGATCGTTTTCACGGATGCTGCGGATCTGGTCGTGGTACATGCCGCCCAGGCCGGATACCAGATGCACCCGCTTGGCCGTGTGTTGCAAGGCATAGCTGATATAGCTGGCAATCGGAAACATGCGCCGCACCGCCACCACATAGATATTGTCTGCCTTCACCAGCAATTCCACCGCCTTGTCGATGGCCGCCGGGTCCAGCGCTTGCGACAACTCGTCCAGCCCCTGCTGGCAGGCAGCAATGAAGTTCTGCGTCACCTGGGTGTTGCTCAGCGGCGTGTCCTGCGTGGCAATCACGCTGCGGATGCGCTTCTGGTAATTGTTGACATTGCCACCTGCCGGGGCAAAGGCATCGCGGAACACCGTCTGCATGTCGGAAAAGCCGCTGAAGCCAAAGCGCTGGGCAAAACGCACGATGGCGGAAGGTTGCACCTCGCAGGCCTGGGCAATGTCGGTAATGCGCTCCAGCACCAGCGTCTGGCGGTGTTCTTCTACGTATTTGGCAATGACTTTCAGCTGCTTGCTCAGGTCTTCGTATTCCTCGGCAATGCGTTGCATCAGCTGATCGGCGCTTATTTCCTTGGTCATGGCAGGAATGTTCGGCAATGTGGATGGCGTCATTTTAGAGTGAAACCGGCGCACTACAAAAACATTTTTCGGAAAATAATTTCTATTAGAAAATAAATACGAAAAAAAAGTTGCATTCATCAGGCCGGCGATTTATGCTGGACTTCACCGATATGGCTGACGGCGCACTTCCCCGGGCGGGTGGAGGCGGGCCGCAGCGGCGGACAGTCACTCAACGAGACAAAGAATGCACATCATGCAAAACACCACCCATTTTGCTGCCGACCGACCGCTGGACCTGATCTGCCTGGGCAGACTGGCCATCGACTTGTATGCCCGCCAACTGGGAGCCCGGCTGGAAGACGCCAGCAGCTTTGCCCGCTATCTGGGCGGCTCCTCTGCCAACATCGCTTTCGGTACTGCCCGCCTCGGCCTGAAGTCCGCCATGCTGTCACGCGTGGGCGACGAACACATGGGCCGCTACCTGCTGGACACCCTGACAGCGGAAGGCTGTGATGTCAGCCAGGTGAAGGTGGACCCGGAGCGGCTTACCGCGCTGGTGCTGTTGGGCATCAAGGACCGCGATACCTTCCCCCTGCTGTTTTACCGCGAGAACTGTGCCGACATGGCGCTGGAAGAAGCGGATATCAATGAAGACTTCATTGCCTCCAGCAAGGCGCTGCTGATTACCGGCACCCACTTTTCCACTGCCAAGGTAAATGCCGCCAGCCGCAAGGCGCTGGTGCTGGCACGAAAGCATGATGTGCGCACCGTGCTGGATATCGACTACCGCCCGGTGCTGTGGGGCATTACCGGCCGTGGCAATGGCGAAGAGCGCTATATCGCCAGCGACGGGGTGACCGCGCATTTGCAATCGGTACTGCCGCTGTTCGACCTGATTGTCGGTACCGAAGAAGAAATCAATATCGCCGGGGGCTCGGACGATTTGCTCACCAGCCTGGCCACCGTGCGTCAGCTGGCTCCGCAGGCCACGCTGGTGGTGAAGCGTGGCCCGCTGGGCTGCGCGGTGATTCCGGGTGCCATCCCGGCGCGCATCGAGAATGCGTTCTCGGTCAAGGGCGCGCAGGTGGAAGTGATGAATGTACTGGGCGCAGGTGATGCCTTTCTGTCCGGCTTCCTGTCCGGCTGGCTGCATGGCCGTGACTATGGCTGGTGCTGCACCCGCGCCAATGCCTGCGGCGCACTGGTGGTGTCGCGTCATGGCTGCTCGCCGGCCATGCCCACCCCGGCCGAACTGGATTATTTCCTCGGTCTGGAACAGACACCGCTGCGACCGGGTGACGATGCCACGCTCAGCCGCTTGCACCGGGTCAGTATCAAGCGCAAGCAGTGGGATGATTTGTGCGTGTTTGCCTTCGATCACCGCAACCAGTTTTTCGAGCTGGCACGGCAAAGCGGGGCGGACGAGGCGCGCATTTCCGTGCTCAAGCGCCTGTTGGTGGAAGCCGTGGCCCAAACCGAAAGCGCGCTGCAACTGCAAGGCCATATCGGCATTCTGGTGGATGACCGCTACGGCGAGGACGCCATGTACGCCGCCACCGGTCGCGGCTGGTGGATAGGCCGCCCGGTGGAACTGCCCGGCTCCAACCCGCTGGAATTCGACCGTGGCCGCACCGCCACCGCCCGGCTGGAAAGCTGGCCGCAGGAACACATCATCAAATGTCTGGTGCAATACCACCCGGACGACACGCTGGAAAACCGGCTGGAGCAGGAAGCCCAGGTGCGTGCTATCTACGAAGCCGCTCAACTGAGCGGACATGAACTACTGCTGGAAGTGATTCCGTCGAAAAAGCTGCCGCAACAACCGGACACCGTACTGCGCGCGCTAAAGCGTTTTTATAACCTGGGCATCTATCCGGAGTGGTGGAAGCTGGAATCCATGTCGGTCGCGCAATGGCAGGCGGTGGACGCGCTGCTGGCCGAGCGTGACCCCTATTGCCGTGGCGTGGTGCTGCTGGGCCTGCATGCTTCGCTGGATGTACTGCGTCAGGGTTTTGCCGATGCGGCTGCCAGCAGCAGCTGCCGTGGTTTCATGGTGGGACGCACGCTGTTCCACGAACCGTCACAACGCTGGCTGGCCGGCGAACTGGACGACGCCGGGCTGATTGCAGCCGCCCGTGGCAATTTTGAAACCCTGATCGACATCTGGCGCAGCCGTCGCCAGCCGCGCTGAGCACCCGGGAGAACAATAATGAGCAAGCCATTCAAGGTAAAAATCGGCATCAACCCCATTTCATGGTGCAATGACGACCTGCCCTCGCTGGGTGGGGAGGTGACGCTGGACACCATTTTGCGCGAAGGTGCGCGCATCGGTTATCAGGGCTTCGAGCTGGGCAACAAGTTTCCGCGTGACCCGGCCGTCTTGGCTGCCGTGCTGCAGCCCTACGGTGTGGAGTGTGTGTCCGGCTGGCATTCCGGATATCTGGCGGAAAGCAGCGTGGAAGAGGAAATCCGCCGCGTGGAGCCGCATCTGCAACTGCTGGTGCAAAACGGCTGCAAGGTGATGGTGTATGGCGAGGTGGCCAGTGCCATTCAGGGCCAGCCCCAGCCCTTGTACAAGCGCCCGCGTTTCACCAGTCAACAGCAATGGCTGGCCTATGGCGCGCGGCTGAATGAATTTGCCCGCCATCTGCAATCACGCGGCATCACCCTGGCTTATCACCACCATATGGGGGCCTATGTCGAAACCGCGCAGGACATCGACCAGCTGATGGCGGTGACCGGCCCGGAAGTCGGCCTGCTGTTTGATACCGGCCACATCACCTTTGCCGGTGGCGATGCGCTGGCAGTGCTGAACAAACATATTGCCCGGGTGGTGCATGTGCATTGCAAGGATGTGCGCCCGCAAGTGGTGAAGCAGGCGTGGAACGGCAACTGGAGCTTTTTGCAGGCGGTGATCAATGGTGCGTTTACCGTGCCGGGCGATGGCTGCATCGACTTTGCCGCCATTTTGCATGCTCTGGCGGTTCACGGTTATCAGGGCTGGCTGGTGGTGGAGGCCGAGCAGGACCCGGTCGTCGCGCCCAGCTATGAATACGCCGACAAGGGCTACCGTACCCTGTCGTCGTTGGTGGCGGCCATCAATCGGCAGGAAAGGAATGTGGCATGAGCTTGTTGGTCAAGGCAGGCAAGGGGCGCGAAATTGCCGACATCACCCCGCAAAGTGCCGGTTGGCAGCATGTGGGTTTCCGCGCGGTGCGGCTGGATGTGGGTGAACAGGAAAGCTGGCAGCACGCGGGGCGCGAATGCTGTCTGGTGGTGCTGACCGGCAAGGTGGCGGTGCAGGCAGGTAGTCTGTACTGGGACAGCCTGGGCGAGCGCAGCAGCGTGTTCGACGACCAAGCCCCGTGGGCAGTGTATGTCCCGGCCGGCGAGCCGCTTACCATCACCGCACTGACCCCGGCCGAAGTGGCCTTGTGCTCGGCACCCGGCCAGCCGGGCCGCGAGGTGTGGCTGATTGCACCTGCCAGCATGCAGCGCAGTGTGCGCGGCAAAGGGGCCAACACCCGCTATGTGACGGACATCCTGCCGCAGACCGAGCCGGCCGACGGCCTCTTGGTGGTGGAGGTGATCACCCCGTCCGGCCATTCTTCCAGCTACCCGCCGCACAAGCACGATCTGGACAATCTGCCAGCGGAAAGCGCACTGGAAGAAACCTATTACCACCGCATCGACCCGCCGCAGGGCTTTGCCTTTCAGCGGGTCTACACCGACGACCGCAGCCTGGACGAATCCCACGCCGTGGAAAACCACGACGTGATGATGGTGCCGCGCGGCTACCACCCGGTGTGCGTGCCCTATGGCTACCAGTCCTATTACCTCAACGTGATGGCCGGGCCCAAACGCCAGTGGTCCTTCCACAACGACCCGCAGCACGAATGGCTGTTGCAACTGCCTGATTGATGCCGTGGTGCCGGGCTGTCCTGGCCCGGCGCTGGTCGTCACATTCCCGCTCATTATCCATTTGATGCCCACCGCTCAAGGGCAGGCCCCCGGCTTGCCCGCAGCAAGGAGAAACCATGTTGCAGATTCCGCATTTCATCAATGGCCAGCGTACCGCTGGTGTGGCACAGCGTTACAGTGCCGTGTTCAACCCGGCATTGGGACGTCCGCAGGCCGAAGTGGCCCTGGCCGAGCCGCAGGATGTGGCCGCCGCCGTGGCAGCCGCTCACGCAGCGTTTCCGGCCTGGGCGGCACTGTCCCCGCTCAAGCGCTCGCGCATCCTATTCCGCTTCAAGAGCATTCTGGAAGAACGCCAGCGCGAACTGGCGGCGGTGATTTCCAGCGAACATGGCAAGGTGGAGTCCGACGCGCAGGGCGAAGTGCAGCGCGGGCTGGAAGTGGTGGAGTTTGCCTGCGGCATTCCGCAGTTGCTCAAGGGCGAATACACCGAGCAGGTGGCCACCGGCGTGGATGCCTGGACCATGCGCCAGCCGCTGGGCGTGGTGGCCGGCATCACGCCGTTCAATTTCCCGGCCATGGTGCCAATGTGGATGTTCCCGGTGGCACTGGCCTGCGGTAACACCTTCATCCTCAAGCCTTCCGAGCGCGACCCGTCCGCCCCCTTGCTGATTGCCGAATGGCTGCAGGAAGCCGGGCTGCCCGATGGCGTGTTCAATGTGCTGCAAGGCGACAAACTGGCGGTGGACGGCCTGCTTACCCATCCGGATGTGGCTGCAGTCAGCTTTGTCGGCTCCACCCCGATTGCCCGCTACATCTATGAAACCGGTGCCGAGCATGGCAAGCGGGTGCAGGCGCTAGGCGGGGCCAAGAACCACATGGTGGTACTGCCGGATGCCGACCTGGACATGACCATAGAAGCGCTGATGGGCGCGGCCTATGGTTCGGCCGGCGAGCGTTGCATGGCCATCTCCGTGGCAGTGGCCGTGGGCGATGTGGCTGACACACTGGTGGCGCGGCTGGCCGAGCGTACCCGTCAGCTGCGCATCAATGTCGGTACCGACCCCAAGGCCGAAATGGGCCCGCTGGTAACGCGCCAGCATCTGGACAAGGTAAGTGGCTATATCGCACAGGGCGTGGCCGAAGGAGCGAAACTGGTGGTGGATGGCCGTGGCCTGGTGGTGCCAGGCTGCGAGGAAGGCTTCTTCATCGGCGGCACGCTGTTCGATCACGTCACCCCGGAGATGACCATCTATCAGGAAGAAATCTTCGGCCCGGTGCTGGCCGTGGTGCGGGTGGACAGTCTGGAGGCGGCAGTAAAGCTGATCAACCAGCACGCCTATGGCAATGGCACGGCCATCTTTACCCGTAATGGCGGTGCCGCGCGTGAGTTTGCCCATCGCATCCAGGTGGGCATGGTGGGCATCAATGTGCCGATTCCGGTGCCGATGGCCTTCCACAGCTTTGGCGGCTGGAAAGCGTCCTTGTTTGGCGACCATCATATGCACGGCCCGGAAGGCGTGCGTTTTTATACCCGCATGAAGGCCATCACCAGCCGCTGGCCGGCAGGGCAGGTGCAGAGTGCAGAATTTGCCATGCCAACCCTGGGTTGAGCAGCAGCAAGAGGGGCCGGGCTTATCGCCTGGCTTCTCTTGCTCCGGACATGGTTTGCATCCTCTGATCGACCTTCAGGCAGTCTTGGCTGCCCTTTTTGATTCGAGCAAACAAAAGGCCCGCCTTGTTGAAGGGCGGGCCGGTGTGCAGTCTGGTGCAATTACTGTCCGGCGGGCGCCAGCAGCGGGGTATAGCCCAGACTGCGCAGCTTGGCCATGGCCTCGTCGGCTTCGGCGCGGTTCTTGAACGGCCCCAGCTGTACGCGGGTTTCGGTATGCGCCTCGATACCCTTGGCCTTGAGTTCTTTCACCAGCTTTTCAGCATTGCCCATGCTGGAGAACAAGCCCAGCTGCAACTTGTAACCCAGCGAACTGCCTTCCGGCTTGGCCTTGGAAAGTGGCGTGCTCTGGGGCAGGGCGGTGGTTTCTGCACTATTTACCGTCACCGGTGACACGGTGCTGGCAGATGGTGCGGGTTTGCTGGCAGCGACATGTGGTGCAGCGGTGTTTGCTGCTGGTGCCGCTGCCGGGGCTGGCGTGCTGGTGGTGACGGTGCTTGTAGTGCCGGTGCCTGCTTTGATGACAGGCTTGCTGGCAGGCTGGTGTGCCGCTGGTGGTGCCACCGGTTTGGCACTGGCCACTGCCGGAGTCTTGCTCACATCCGGGGCCTGTGGTGTGGCTGCTATCGGTGCCGCTGGCGAAGGCGAAGTTCCGGCATCGGTCTCGGGCGCACTGGCTTCCACCGCCGGAGCGCTGGCGACTTGCTGCTCCGGTGCGCTGGCTTCCACCAACGGGGCGGAAGCAGCGTTGACGATCTTGCCCGAGCTGCTGACCGGCGCGGCTGCCGTCATGTCGACCTTGGGCTTCTTCATGCCATCGAGCACCGGAATGGCGGCCAGTGCCACCGCAACCAGGCCGCCAGCAATCGCCAGGCGTTTTTTCAGCTTGCTGTTGAGGTCTTGTTCGTCCGGCGCATGGCCGTGGTCCTGCCCGTGGTTTTGTTCAGTCATGGCCTTGAATTTTTATGCAGCAGAGGCTTGAAAAGGCTGGTAAAATATCGGGTTCCTCAGAATTGCGTAACCCGAGTGGATAAACTAAAGCCTAGTTTAGCCACTTGTTCTGTTATTTGGGAGTATTTGGGAGATTTTTATGGCAATTGAACGTACCCTGTCCATCGTTAAGCCGGATGCCGTCGCCAAGAACGTGATTGGCAAGATCTACGACCGTTTCGAATCCGCCGGTCTGAAAGTTGTTGCAGCCAAGCTGAAGCAACTGTCCCGCGCTGAAGCCGAAGGCTTCTACGCTGTGCACAAAGAACGTCCTTTCTTCAAGGACCTGGTTGACTTCATGGTTTCCGGCCCGGTGATGATCCAGGCGCTGGAAGGCGAAAACGCCATCGCCAAGAACCGCGAACTGATGGGCGCCACCGACCCGAAAAAGGCTGACGCCGGCACCATCCGCGCCGACTTCGCCGAATCGATCGACGCTAACGCCGTACACGGCTCCGACAGCGCTGAAAACGCTGCCATCGAAGTGGCTTACTTCTTTGCCGCTTCCGAGATCTACTCCCGTTAATCTCGTTTTGCCGTAATGGATGTATCTGGCGGCAGCCCTGTGGCTGCCGCTGTTTTACCGAGGACTGCATGAAAACCAACCTGCTCGACTTCAATCTGGACCAGCTGACCGAACACTTTGCCGCCATGGGTGAGAAACCCTTCCGCGCCAAGCAGGTGATGCGCTGGATGCACCAGATGGGCGAAGACGATTTCGACGCGATGACCGACCTGGCCAAGAGCCTGCGTGCCAAGCTGCACGAGCGGGCCGAGGTGCGCGTACCGTCGCTGATGACCGGGCAGGCGTCCAGTGATGGTACCCGCAAGTGGCTGCTTGACGTCGGCACCGGCAACGGTGTGGAAACCGTGTTCATTCCGGAAGACGACCGCGGCACCTTGTGCGTGTCATCCCAGGTGGGTTGCGCGCTGGAGTGCACGTTCTGCTCCACCGGCCGCCAGGGTTTCAACCGCAATCTCTCCACCGCCGAAATCATCGGCCAGCTGTGGTGGGCCAACAAGGCCATGGGGATTACCCCGAAGAATGAACGGGTGGTATCCAATGTCGTGATGATGGGCATGGGCGAGCCGCTGGCCAACTTCGACAATGTGGTCAGCGCGCTGCAGATCATGCTGGACGACCACGGCTACGGCCTCAGCCGCCGTCGGGTGACGCTGTCCACCTCAGGCCTGGTGCCGCAGATGGACCGCTTGCGTGAAGCCTGTCCGGTGGCGCTGGCAGTCAGCCTGCACGCACCCAACGATGCCATTCGTGATGAAATCGTCCCCATCAACAAAAAGTATCCGCTCAAGGAACTGATGGCCGCCTGCCAGCGCTATCTGGAAAAGGCCCCGCGCGATTTCATCACCTTTGAATACGTGATGCTGGACGGCATCAACGACCGGCCGGAACATGCGCGGCAGTTGCTGGAACTGGTGCGGGACGTACCGTGCAAGTTCAACCTGATTCCGTTCAATCCCTTCCCCAATTCCGGCTATGACCGCTCCAGCAATAATGCAATCCGGATTTTCCGGGAAATGTTGCAGGAGCAGGGCTACGTGGTTACCGTAAGGAAAACCCGCGGCGACGATATCGATGCAGCATGCGGGCAACTGGCGGGGCAGGTGATGGACAAGACCCGTCGTCAGGTCAAATGGATGCAGATCGCACAGGAGAATGAAAAATGATCAAGTGGCGAGTGTGGATGGCAGCAAGCCTGTTGGCGTATGCCTGTGTCGCATTCGCCGCTCCGGCCAACCGGAAACTGGCGGAAATCCGCAGCCAGCTGGCCGTTGAATATGCATCGATGGGCAATCTGCCCGTGGCGCTGGAATCTGCCAATGAAGCCGTCGAAGCCGATAACGGCTTTGCTGGTGCCTATCTGACACGCGCCTACATTTTCAATCTCATGCATCTGGATGCCGATGCCGAGAAGAACTTTCTGAAGGCTTTGCAGGTCGATCCATCCAGTCCGGAGGCCAATAACAACTACGGCCAGTTCCTGTGCGATCACGACCATCCGCGCACAGCGATGGACTACCTGGCAAAGGCTATTGCCAACCCCTTGTACCAGACACCGCAGGCCGCCTACCTCAATATGGGCCGCTGCAGTGTCAAGCTGGGGGAGACCACCCAGGCCAACGATTACCTGCTGACCGCACTGCGACTGGCTCCGGACTATCCGCCGGCGCTACGTGAGCTGGCGGCCTTGCATCTGGAGCTGGGCAATGCCAAGCTGGCATCCTTTTATTTTTCCCGCCTGCTGAAAATTGTCGGGAATACCCCGCCCGGTGCCGATGTGCTGTGGCTGGGGGTGCAAATTGCCAGAAAAGGGGGAGACCGGGCGCATGAGGCGGAATATTCGGCCCTGCTGAAAAACAAATACCCGGACTCCAAAGAAACTCAAATGCTGTTGAGCGGAAGCTGAAGATGGAACAGGAAGCAAATGGTCAGCTCTCAGGGCTTGGCGTCGGCGCGGTGCTCAAGGCGGCCCGTGAACGTGCCGGCCTGAGTCTGGGCGAAGTGGCAGACCGGCTCAAGCTGTCCATCCGGCAACTGGAAGCCATCGAACACGATGATTTCCAGCAACTGCCGGGTAGCACTTTTGTACGTGGTTTTGTCAGGAACTATGCCCGTTTTCTGCATGTGGATCCGGAACCCCTGATGCAGCAACTTGAGCAGCATTTTCCATCTGCGGTCAACGACGTGGTCAACCTGGTCAAGCATGAGGCTCCGGGTGATGCCGTGGCGCATGCGCCACAGGCAAACGCACTGGACAACATGCAGTCCGCAGGTGGCAAAGCCGGCAAATGGCTGATCATCGCCCTGGTGCTGGCAGTACTGGCTGTTGCTGCAGTCTGGTTACTGTCCCGACCCGCCAGCAAGGCAGAGGACAGCAAGCAAAGCTTGCAACTCATGTTGACGGAACAGGCAGCTTCGGCGGCTACTTCAGCCTCGGCACCCTTGCCGCAGACCGAAGCAGCATCCGCCCCGCAAGCTGCACCGGCAGAGACTACGCAAGCGGCAGCATCGGCCCCTGCAGTAGTGGCCCAGCCAGCGCCGGTGGCCAGCAAGCCACAGGCCAGCATCCCGAGTGCAGCGGATGCGGCACCGGCAGCCGCTACCGGCAAGATCAGCCTCAGTGCCAAACAGCCAGCGTGGATCTCGGTCATCGATGCCACCGGCAAGAAGCTGCAATTTGGTACGCTGGAAGCAGGTGGCAGCAAGGAGTTGAGCGGTACGCCGCCGTTCCAGCTGAAAATTGGCAATGCGGCCCAGGTCGAACTCAGTTTTAACGGCCAGCCGGTTGCGCTGGCCGACAAGATTCGTGGCACTACTGCCAAAATTGAACTCAAGTAAATGCGGATTGTTGCATGAATAGCGTGAATATCGCGCGACGCCCCACCCGTCAGGTACGTGTGGGGCATGTCATGGTGGGGTCGGATGCACCGGTTGTGGTGCAGTCCATGACCAATACCGACACGGCAGATGCCATCGCCACCGTAGAACAGGTTTATCAGTTATCCCAGGCCGGCTCCGAGCTGGTGCGCATCACGGTCAACTCGCCGGAAGCTGCCGCGCGCGTGGCGGAAATCCGCCAGCGGCTGGATGACATGGGATGTAATGTCCCGCTGGTGGGCGATTTCCATTTCAATGGCGAACGCCTGCTCAAGGAATATCCCGATTGTGCCCGCGCCCTGGCCAAATACCGTATCAATCCCGGCAATGTCGGCAAGGGTGCCAAGGGGGACGACAAGTTCGCCTACATGATCCGCACCGCGGCCGAGCTGGGCAAGCCGGTACGCATCGGCGTGAACTGGGGCAGCCTGGATCAGGCCCTGCTGGCACGCATGCTGGATGCCAATAACAGCAAGCCGCAACCCTTGCCGCTGGAACTGGTGATGCGCGAAGCGCTGATCGTGTCGGCGCTGGAATCCGCCGACAAGGCGATGGAGCTTGGCTTGCCGGCTGACAACATCCTGCTGTCGTGCAAGGTCAGCAATGTGCAGGACCTGATCACCGTTTACCGTGATCTGGGCAGCCGCTGCGACTTTCCGCTGCACTTGGGCCTGACCGAAGCCGGCATGGGCAGCAAGGGCATCGTGGCTTCCTCCGCGGCGCTGGCCATCCTGCTGCAGGAAGGCATTGGCGACACCATCCGTATTTCGCTGACGCCGCAGCCCGGCGAAGCACGTACCCGTGAAGTGGTGGTGGCGCAGGAACTGCTGCAAACCATGGGACTGCGCAGCTTCACCCCGCTGGTGACTGCTTGTCCGGGTTGTGGCCGCACCACCAGCACCTTCTTCCAGGAACTGGCCGACCAGATCCAGACATACCTGCGCGAGCAGATGCCGGTATGGCGTTTGCAATATCCGGGTGTGGAGGACATGAAGGTAGCGGTGATGGGCTGTGTGGTGAATGGCCCGGGCGAAAGCAAGCTCGCGGACATCGGCATTTCGCTGCCCGGTACCGGTGAAGTGCCAGTGGCACCAGTTTATGTGGATGGCCAGAAGGACGTCACCCTGAAAGGCGACAATATCGCGGCAGAATTCATGGCACTGGTGAACAACTATGTTCACAGCCGTTTTGGTGAAGGTGGCAGCAAGCGCCGGGAAACACCGGCTGCGCGCACCATTCCCATCCTGCCGCAGCGCTGAGCGCTGGCAGCCAGGACTGGCAAGATCAACCGAATAGCAAGAAAAAACATCAAATGGCGCAAAAATTGCAGGCAATCAAGGGCATGAATGATGTACTGCCCGCCGAGTCGTACCAATGGGAATACTTTGAAGGCGTATTGCGCAAGCTGCTGGCCGACTATGGCTATCAGAACATCCGTACACCGATTGTGGAAACCACCCCGCTGTTTGTCCGGGCCATTGGCGAAGTGACCGATGTGGTCGAAAAGGAGATGTACACCTTTGTCGACAGCCTCAACGGTGACAGCCTGACCCTGCGTCCGGAAGGCACCGCAGGCACCTTGCGTGCCGTGGTGGAGCATACCCTGCTGTACAACACCACGCAGAAGCTGTGGTACATGGGCCCGATGTTCCGCCACGAAAAACCGCAAAAAGGCCGTTACCGCCAGTTCCACCAGATGGGCATCGAGGCGCTGGGCTTTGCTGGCCCGGATATCGACGCCGAAATCATCGCGATGACCGCCGACCTGTGGCAACGCCTGGGCCTGAGCCAGTATGTCCGTCTGGAAATCAACTCGCTGGGCAATGCCGAAGAGCGTGCTGCGCACCGTAAGGCGCTGATCAGCTATCTGGAAGGCTTTGTCGACATTCTGGATGAAGACGGCAAACGCCGTTTGTATACCAACCCGCTGCGCGTGCTGGACACCAAGAACCCGGCATTGCAGGACATGGCCAATAACGCGCCGCGCCTGTCCGACTATCTGGGTGAAGCCTCGCGTGCCCATTACGAAGGCTGGAAGGCCATGATTGGCGCGCTGGGCATCGACTTTGTCGAAAACCCGCGTCTGGTCCGTGGCCTCGATTACTACAATCAGTCCGTGTTCGAGTGGGTCACCACCGAACTGGGCGCCCAAGGCACGGTATGTGCCGGTGGCCGTTACGATGGCCTGATTGAACAACTGGGTGGCAAGCCTGCACCGGGCATCGGTTTTGGCATGGGCCTGGAGCGTGTGCTGCTGCTGTTGCAGGACAAGGGTTTGTTGCCGGCTGCACGCAGCGTGGATGTATACATCGTGCAGCAGGGCGATGGTGCAGCCATGTATGCGATGAAACTGGCACAGCAGTTGCGCCATGCCGGCCTGTCCGTCATCCAGCACCTGGGTGAAGGCAGCTTCAAGTCGCAAATGAAAAAGGCCGATGGCAGCGGTGCCGAATTTGCCGTCATCATCGGAGAAAACGAAATGGCGGCAGGTCAGGCCGTGGTCAAGCCCATGCGTGCCGAAGCAGCACAGCAAACCGTGGTGCTGGACCAGGTAGCCGCGACCATTGCCGCGATCAAGGCTTGATATAAGGGGGGTGCGCAATGGCGTACGACTTGCAGGAACAGGAACAGATCGACTCCATGAAGGCCTTCTGGCAACAATGGGGCAAACTGATTGGTGGCGCGGTGCTGGCCATCAGCGTGGCCTATCTGGGCTACAAGGGCTATGGCTACTATCAGGCAGCACAGGCCAGCAAGGCTGCCGTGGTGTTTGCCGATGTCGAGCAGGCAGCCCAGACGCAGGACCTTGCCAAGGTAAAATCGGCTGCCGCGCAATTGCAGGCAGACTATGCCGGCACCGCTTACGCTGCTGATGCTGCCTTGCTTGCCGCCAAGGTCGCCTTTGAAAAGAACGATCCGGCCACGGCGCAGGCCCAGCTGGGCTGGGTGGTGCAAAACGTGAAGGACGAATCCATGGTTGCCGTGGCGCACCTGCGTCTGGCCACCATCCAGCTCGACCAGAAGCATTACGATGCAGCCCTGGCCGAGCTGGGTCAGGCTCATCCTTCAGCCTTTGATGCCCTGTTCCTTGATTTGCGCGGCGATGTGCAGACTGCCAAGGGCGACAAGGCTGCCGCTCGTGACGCCTACAAGGCTGCGCTTGCCAAGCTGGTAGGCGATTCGCCCAACCGCCAGTTCATTCAGACCAAACTTGACGCACTGGGAGCCTAATTGATGCGCCGCCAACTGCTGGTTACCGCTGTACTCTCCTCCTTCTTGCTGGCTGGTTGTGCCAGCTGGTTTGAAGGTTCTGTCGCTGCCAAGCCCACACCGCTGGCGGATATCAAGCCCATCCAGGCGCTGAAAGTGAAGTGGACGCTGTCACAAGCTGCATCCGATGGCACATTCACACCGGTTTATGCCAACGGTAATGTGGTTTCTGCCGATGCCGATGGTCATATCCGTGTGGTGGATGCCCTGACCGGTCGCCAAACGGCTGACATCGCGCTCAAGCGCGGTCTTTCCGCAGGTGTGGCTGTAGCGGGTGATACTGTCATCGTCGGCACGCTGGACGGCAAACTGCTGGCCGCCGACCGTAACAGCGGCAAGGTACTGTGGGAGCAGTCGCTCACCAGCGTCATTCTGGAAGCACCGCAGGTGGCTGGCAGCATGGTGGTGGTGCGCAGCAATGACGGACGTCTGACCGGTTTCAGCCTGAGTGACGGCAAGCAGCAATGGTCGGTATCCCACACGCAGCCGCAGCTGCTGGTTCGCAATACCGGCTCCATGCAGGCCGTTGGTAACGAAGCGGTCATGGTAGGCCTGCCTGGCGGCAAGCTGGACATCATCAGCCCCGCCAACGGCAATACCCTGTGGGAAGGCGTAGTGGCCAACCCGCGTGGTGCCACCGAGCTGGAACGCATTACCGACATCACCAGTCGTCCGGTTTACGAAAACGGCCAGGTATGTGCCGTGGCCTATCAGGGAAAAGTGGCCTGCTTTGATGCCAAGGGCGGTAACCTGATGTGGTCGCGCGAGTTGTCCTCCAGCCGTGGTGTCGCGCTGGATGCCAGCAAACTGTATGTCACTGCGGAAAACGGTTCGGTCTGGGCCTATGACCGAACCACCGGCCGCAACCTGTGGAAAACGGATGCCCTGAAATTCCGTAATGTATCTGGCCCCGCCATGCTCGGACGTTTTGTTCTGGTGATCGATGGCGAAGGCTATGGCCACCTGCTGTCCAATGAAAATGGCAGCCTGGTGGGCCGTGTGAAACTAGGTAGCGAAGGCATTGTCGCCCAGCCCCTGTCCCTGGGCTCTTCTGCCCTGGTACAAGCGGCAAGTGGCCGCCTGTCGCTGCTGTCCATTGAGTAAATGTTGTAATGAAACCTACCGTAGCGCTGGTCGGCCGTCCCAATGTGGGCAAGTCGACCCTTTTTAACCGGCTCACCCGTAGCCGTGACGCACTGGTCGCAGACCAGCCTGGCCTGACTCGCGACCGCCATTACGGTCACGGTCGCGTCGGGGGCAAACCGTATCTGGTGGTGGATACCGGCGGTTTCGAACCCGTGGTCGACGAAGGCATCCTGTTCGAGATGGCCAAGCAAACCCTGCAGGCGGTGGACGAAGCCGATGCGGTGGTGTTTCTGGTGGATGGCCGTACCGGCATCACTCCGCAGGACAAGATCATCGCCAACCGGCTGCGCCAGATCGACCGACCGGTTTTCCTGGTGGTCAACAAGGCCGAAGGCATCAGCCATGCCATTGCCGGGGCGGAATTCCACGAACTGGCACTGGGTCAACCGCTGGTCATTTCCGCTGCACACGGTGACGGCGTGCGCGAACTGATGGACATGGTGCTGGAAGACTTCCCGGAAGAAGTGGAAGAAGAAGACCGCTATCACCCGAAGTTTGCCGTCATCGGCCGCCCGAATGTGGGCAAGTCCACGCTGGTGAATGCCATTCTGGGTGAAGAGCGTGTCATCGCCTTCGACCAGGCCGGGACAACGCGTGACAGCATCTATATTGATTTCGAGCGCGAAGGCCATACCTACACCATTATCGACACCGCAGGTGTGCGACGTCGTGGCAAGGTGAACGAAGCGATTGAAAAGTTCTCCGTCATCAAGACCATGAAGGCCATTGAAGACGCGAACGTCGCGGTACTGGTGCTGGATGCGCAGCTGGACATTTCCGAACAGGATGCCACCATTGCTGGTTTTGCACTGGAAGCAGGCCGGGCGCTGGTGGTGGCAGTCAACAAATGGGACAACCTGGATTTCGAGCAAAAGGAAACCATCAAGCGGGATATCGCCCGCAAGATCAGCTTCCTCGATTTTGCCAAGTTCCATTACATCTCGGCCATCGAAGGCCGTGGTGTGGCCGATCTGTTCAAGTCCATCGACGAAGCCTATCAGGCCGCCATGGTCAAACTGGCCACGCCCAAGCTCACTCGTGTACTGAATGTTGCAGTTGAACGTCAGGCTCCGCCGCGTTCGGGCCTGATGCGTCCCAAGATGCGTTATGCTCACCAGGGCGGCATGAATCCGCCCATCATCGTCATTCACGGCAATGCACTGGATGCGATTCCGGCAAGTTATACGCGTTATCTGGAACATACCTTCCGCAAGGTGTTCAAACTGCAGGGTACGCCATTGCGGGTACAGTACAAAACCTCGGAAAACCCCTTCGATACCGAAGAATCCAAGGAAAAGTCCAGAGCCAAGCCCAAGCCGATGTCCAAGATGCGTGGGCGCGAGAAGGAAGTGCGCTGGGGCAAGAGTGGTAAAAAATAGTAGGCTGGGTTTTTTTCTGCTAAAAATAAGCATGCCAGCCGGGTTTTAAAGATTACTTAATACAACAATCAACGATTCGGAGAAAACGAATGAGCTCTAAAGGGCAAATGTTACAAGACCCGTTCCTGAACATCCTGCGTAAGGAACACGTGCCGGTTTCCATCTATCTGGTTAACGGTATCAAGCTGCAGGGTCAGGTCGAGTCTTTTGACCAATACGTCGTGCTGTTGAAGAACACGGTAACCCAGATGGTATACAAGCACGCCATCTCCACCGTGGTACCGGCCCGTCCGGTTAATATCCCGCACGAACATCCGGGTCAGAAGCAGGATCAGCAAGACGCCTGATCGGGCCGAGCGCTGAATCCTCCACGGGCCGCCAGACTGTGTCATCCAGACACGGTTTGTCGGCCTTTTTTCATGCCAGGTTCGGCTGCAGCCATGCTCAGCAGTTGCAGCGCAACCCTTTATAACGGTTTTGAATACTGTGTTTGATCGTCCCGATATTGGAGACCAGGCTGTGCTGGTCTGTCTGGATTTTGGTGATCCGGATCATCAGGAAAATGTTGCCGAATGTGCCGAGCTGGTTCGCTCTGCCAATGTCACTGTCACCGGCATCATCCAGGGCAAACGCCAGCGTCCGGATGCCGCCTTGTTTGCCGGCAAGGGAAAAGTGGAAGAGGTTGGGGTGATGGTGAGGGCCACGGGTGCGAATGTGGTGATTTTCAATCACCAGCTATCGCCAGCGCAGGAGCGCAATCTGGAACGCGCGCTGCAATGCCGTGTGATCGACCGTACCAGCCTGATCCTGGACATCTTTGCCCAGCGCGCCCGTAGCCATGAAGGCAAGCTGCAAGTCGAACTGGCGCAACTGTCGCATATCGCTACCCGTCTGGTGCGTGGCTGGACCCACCTTGAACGCCAGAAAGGCGGTATTGGTCTGCGTGGACCGGGTGAAAGCCAGCTGGAAACCGACCGCCGCTTGCTGGGCAACCGGGTCAAGGCACTGAAAGAACGCCTGGCCCAGGTACAGAAGCAGCGCAATACCCAGCGCCGTGGTCGTCAGCGCACCGGCATTGCCTCGGTCTCCATTGTCGGTTACACCAACGCAGGCAAGTCCACCTTGTTCAATGCGCTGACCAAGGCACGTGCCTATGCGGCAGACCAGTTGTTTGCCACACTGGACACCACCAGCCGCAAGCTGTTTCTCAATACCGAAACATCCATCATTGTTTCGGATACCGTCGGTTTCATCCGGGATTTGCCACATACCCTGGTTGCCGCATTCCGCGCCACACTGGAAGAAACCATCCAGGCCGACCTGTTGTTGCATGTGGTCGATTCTTCCAACCCCTTGCGAGATGTTCAGATCGAAGAAGTCAACAAGGTGCTGGCTGAAATCGGCGCCGAGTCCGTGCCGCAGCTGATTGTGTGGAACAAGACCGATTTGCGCCAGCTGCCAGCTGACATCGAACGGGACGAGCATGGTGAAATCCAGGCCGTGCGTCTGTCCGCTCTCACCGGGGAAGGGCTGGAACTCTTGCGTGAAGCACTTGCCGAACGCTTGCAGTCACCTGATAACCAACATGAAGAACAAGACGAATATGTCGCAGAATGATCCAAACCGGGGACGTCAGGGCAGTGACGGACCGCCGGATCTAGACGAAGTATTCCGCCAGCTCAATCAGAAACTGGCACGTTTGCTTGGTGCCCGTCCTCCGGCAGGAGGGCAGCCAGGCCCGGAACCCAAGGCTGCATTCAAGGGCGGCGCCGTCGCTGTGGTCGGTGTCCTGGCTGCGTTATGGCTGGGTAGTGGGTTTTATGTCGTGGATGCCAAGGAGCAGGGGGTGGTGTTACGCATGGGCAGTTTCAGCCGCGTCACCGATCCGGGTTTGCAATGGCACCTGCCTTACCCGTTTGAGAAAGCTGAAATCGTCAACCTGACCGAACTGCGCAGCGTGGAAGTCGGGTATCGCAGCAATGCCAAGAACAAGGTGCCGGAAGAGTCGCTGATGCTGACGGCAGACCAGAACATCATCGACGTGCAACTCTCGGTCCAGTACGACGTGAAGGACTCCAAGGCCTTCCTGTTCAACAATGCCTCTGCCGACCGTAATGCCAACGATATCGTCAAGCAGGCTACGGAAACGGCCATCCGCGAAGTTGTCGGCCGCAACAAGGTGGACTTTGTCCTGAATGAAGGTCGTGCCCAGATTGCCGCAGACGCACAAAAAGTGATCCAGGACATTCTGGATCGTTACGGCCTGGGGGTGCGTATTGCCAAGGTCAACATCAATGCCGTGCAGCCACCCGAGCAGGTTCTGGCCGCATTTGATGATGCCGTGAAGGCAGGTCAGGACAAGGACAAGCTACGCAACGAAGGTTTGGCCTACGCCAATGATGTAGTGCCCAAAGCCAAGGGCATGGCTGCCAGACTGGAACAGGAGGCGGAAGCCTACCAGCAGAAAGTGGTAGCTGAGGCAGAAGGCGATGCCTCCCGATTCAAGCAAGTGTTGTCGGAATACAACAAGGCTCCCAAGGTCATGCGTGACCGCCTGTATCTGGACATGATGCAGCAGGTAATGAGTGCCAGCAGCAAGGTCATTGTGGATCAGAAGGGCGGCAATAGCCTGCTCTACCTGCCGCTGGACAAACTGATGCAAGCGACTGCGCCAACTGCACCCGCTGCGGCCAGTGCAGCTTCGGCACCAGCAGCAGTGCAGCCAGCGACGCCGGTAGCACCTGCCGTACGTGGTAACAAGAATGGTCGCGATTTCGGTCGCAGCCGTGACATTCTCGGCGGGGAGCGCTGACATGCAGAAACTCATGCCAACCTTGCTCGCGGTACTTGCCGCCCTGTTCATCGCCAGCCTGTCGCTGTTCACTGTCGACCAGCGCCAGTACGCCATGGTCTTCCAGTTTGGTGAGGTGAACCGCATCATCACTACCCCGGGCATCCATTTCAAGATACCGCTGTTGCAGAATGTGCGTTATTTCGACCGCCGTGTGCTGACCATCGATGCCGAAGCCCCAGAGCTGTTCAACACCCGCGAGAAGAAGAACGTGCTGGTGGATAGCTATGTAAAATGGCGCATTGTCGATGTCGAACAGTTCTACAAGAGCGTTGGTTCGGAAGCCGCAGCGGTCGCCCGCCTGAAGCAAACCATCAATGATGGCTTGCGCGCCGAGTTTGGCCAGAAGACGGTTGCCGACGTGATTTCCGGCAAGCGGGACGAGGTGATGGACACGGTTCGCAAGCGCGCAGACGCAGATGCGCGTAAAATAGGCGTGGAAATTCTCGATGTACGCTTAAAACGAGTCGATTTTCCGGATAAAATAAGCAACTCTGTTTATGACCGCATGCAGTCAGAACGTCGTACCGTCGCCAGCCAGTTGCGCAGCGAAGGTGCTGCCGATGCTGAACGCATCCGAGCCGAAGCAGAAAAGCAACGCGATGTCATCCTTGCCGAGGCCTATAACAAGGCGCAGCAACTGAAAGGCGCTGGCGATGCCCGGGCCGCAGCGATTTATGCTGAAGCCTATAGCCGCAGTCCGGAGTTCTACGCCTTCTGGCGCAGCATGGATGCCTACAAGGAATCGTTCAAGAACAAGAGCGATGTCATGGTGCTGGACCCGAACAGCGAGTTCTTCAAGTACTTCAAGAACCCGCAGGCTGCCAGCAAGGGCAAGTAAGCGTTGTCTTGATTCTACAATCAGTTTTCATGACTGGCCGGACACCCCGGCCAGTTTGCCGTAAACAGGGCGGGGTGATGAATCCCGCCTTTTATTTGTCGAAAACGGAATATGCGTAACTGGCTGTTACCCGAATACATTGCGGACATTCTGCCCGCCACTGCCCGCCAGGTGGAGTCTGCCAAGGCGGCGATGCTGGAACAATTCCGCTGTGCAGGCTATGAACTGGTCCTGCCGCCGCTGATCGAATATGTCGATTCGCTGATCGCCGAAGGGGATACCGCGCTGGATCTGAAAACCTTCAAGCTGGACGACCAACTTTCCGGTCATCAGCTTGGGTTGCGTGCCGACATCACCCCGCAGGTGGCGCGTATTGACGCTCATTTGCTGGGCCATCGCACTGGTGTGACGCGCTTGTGCTATGCCGGCAGCGTGGTGCATACCCGTCCCAACGGTTTGATGAGCTCGCGCCAGCCCATGCAGGTTGGTGCCGAGCTTTATGGATATGCCGGTATCGAGGCGGACATCGAAATCATCGAACTGATGTTGTCCACGCTGGAACAGGTCAAGGTGCCGCAACTGCGTCTGGACGTCGGCCATACCGCCATTTTCCGTGGTCTGGCCAATGCCGCAGGCTTGTCGCCGCAGGCAACCCGCGAGCTGTTTGCCGTCCTGCAAAACAAGGATGCAGCCAGTATTGCCGAACAGGTTGCCGGTCTGGCCGAACCGTATCGCTCTGCCTTCCTGGCTCTGCCGGAGCTATACGGCCCGGCCAGCGTGCTGGAAAAGGCGCGTACCCGTCTGCCTTCATTGCCGGAAGTGGAACTGGCACTGATGCAGCTGACTGCCATTGCCCGTGCCTTTGAAGGCCGTGTTGCCATCAGCTTCGATCTGTCCGAGCTGCGCGGCACGCACTACCATACCGGTTTGATTTTTGCCGCCTATGCCCCGGGCTGGGCGGTGGAGCTGGCCCGTGGTGGCCGCTACGACAATGTCGGTCGTCGTTTTGGCCGCGCTCGTCCTGCAACAGGTTTCAGTCTGGATCTGCGTGATCTGATCCAGATCCTGCCGGAACGCGGCAGTGCCATGGGCATCCGCGTTTCCAATCGCCATCTGCCAGCGGCTCAGGCAGAAGTCGAGCGCCTGCGCGCCGGCGGCGAAGTCGTGATCATTGATTATCTGGGGGAATCAGCCGAGGCCATCGGCTGCAACCGTGAACTGGTTCCGGCCGCTGACGGCTGGCAGATCGTCCCCTTTAACTGATTTTTAGTTTGACTGAAGAAGAGGTTTTTCCAATGTCCAAGAATGTTGTCGTGATCGGTACCCAATGGGGTGATGAAGGCAAGGGCAAGATCGTTGACTGGCTGACCGACCACGCACGTGCTGTGGTACGTTTCCAGGGTGGTCACAATGCGGGCCACACCCTGGTGGTGAATGGCAAGAAAACCGTGCTGCGTCTGATTCCGTCCGGCATTCTGCGTGAAGGCGTGGAATGTTTCATCGGTAATGGCGTGGTGCTGTCGCCTGAGGCTCTGCTGAAGGAAATCGACGAACTGGAAGCTGCTGGCGTGAATGCCTCGGCCCGTCTGAAGATTGCCGAAGGCTGTCCGCTGATCCTGCCTTACCACGTGGCGCTGGATCAGGCGCGCGAAGCCGCGCTGGGTGCAGGCAAGATCGGTACCACCGGTCGCGGTATCGGCCCTTGCTACGAAGACAAGGTTGCCCGTCGTGCACTGAAGGTGATCGACCTGTTCAACCCGGAACGTTTTGCCTCCAAGCTGAAGGAAAACGTTGAGTACTACAACTTCCTGTTGACCAATCTGCTGAAGGCAGCACCGGTAAGTTATGAAGCTATCCTGGCTGACACCATGAAGCTGGCCGAGCGCATCAAGCCGATGGTGTCTGACGTGTCGCGTACCCTGTACGACATGGACAAGGCCGGTATTCCCATCCTGTTTGAAGGTGCCCAAGGCACCCTGCTGGACATCGACCACGGTACCTACCCCTTCGTCACCTCGTCCAACTGCGTGGCTGGTGCCGCAGCACCGGGCGCAGGCGTGCCGCCGCAGATGCTCAGCTACGTGCTGGGTATCGTGAAGGGCTACTGCACCCGCGTGGGTTCCGGCCCCTTCCCGAGCGAACAGGAAAACGAAATTGGCGCATTCCTGGCCAAGCGTGGTAACGAGTTCGGTTCGGTTACCGGTCGTCCGCGTCGTTGTGGCTGGTTCGATGCCGCCGCGCTGAAGCGTTCCATCCAGATCAACGGTGTGTCCGGTCTGTGCGTGATGAAGCTGGACGTGATGGACGGCCTGGAAGAAATCCAGCTGTGCACCGGCTACATGCTCGATGGCAAGAAGATTGACATTCTGCCCTTCGGTTCCGATGCGGTAACCAAGTGCGAACCAGTCTACGAAACCATGCCGGGCTGGACGGATTCCACCGTTGGTGTGAAGCGCTGGGAAGACCTGCCGGCTAACGCCCAGGCTTACCTGAAGCGCATCGAAGAAGTATGTGGTGCGCCGATCGATATCGTTTCCACCGGTCCTGACCGTGAAGAAACCATCGTACTGCGTCATCCTTACGGGCTGTAATCCTGGCCTGATCCAAAAAAGCCCACCTCATACGGTGGGTTTTTTTTATGCATCAGTGCTGGCATGATAGCGCTAACACCCTGGATGCAGTCTCTCTCCTGCGCGTGATTCACCTGCCTTGCCTCCCCCTGGAAATAACATGAGCACACCTTTGAATGCTGTATTGCTTGGCTATGGTTATGCCGGTAAAACCTTCCATGCTCCCTTGATTGCCGCCTGCCAGGACCTGCGCCTGTACGGGATTGTCAGCAGCAAGCCTGGACAGTTGCAGGCTGACTGGCCTGATGCACGGTGCTGGCCCTCGCTTGAACAGGCTTTGCAAGATGCAGCAGTCGATCTGATTGTGATTGCCACCCCTAATGACTTGCATTTCGAACAGGCACGTGCTGCATTGCTGGCTGGCAAGCATGTCGTCGTCGACAAGCCGTTTACCGTCACGCTTGGCGAGGCAAGACAGCTGGATGAGCTGGCAAAGCAGCAGGGTGTGTTGTTATCCGTTTTCCATAATCGTCGCTGGGATGCAGATTTTTTGACCCTGCGCCAGTTGCTGGAAAGTGGCCGCTTGGGGCAGATCAGCCAGTTTGCCTCGCACTTTGACCGCTACCGTCCTGAAGTACGACAGCGCTGGCGCGAGCAGGGCGGGGCCGGTAGCGGTTTGTGGTACGACCTGGGTCCGCACCTGCTGGATCAAGCCTTGTTGTTGTTCGGGCGTCCTCTGGGCGTGACCGCCTTTCTTGCCACGCAGCGTCAGGGTGCCAAGGCAACGGATTATTTCCATGTGCAATTGCGCTATCCTGCAACGCACGTGGTATTGCATGGCTCATGCCTGGTGAGTGGTGGTAACCCGCGCTATGCGGTGCATGGTGATCTGGCCAGCTACGTCAAATACGGACTGGATACGCAGGAGTCGGACTTGAAGCAGGGCAAGGCTGTGGGCGCAGAAGGATGGGGCAATGACCCTCTGCCCGGGCAGCTGATCGTGGCTGAAGGTGATGTGAGCCATTGCTCGCAATGGGCTAATCAGGTTGGTGACTATCGTTGTTACTACCAGCGTGTTGCTGCAGCCATCCGTGGGCAGGACAGTAATCCCGTGACTGCCGCCGAAGCCACCAATGTGATGGAGTGGCTGGAGCGCGCCGTGCGTAGCGCTGCGTCGGGGCGTGAAATCTCAGCGGAGGAGGTGCTGTGAGTATCGAGCAGGATTTGCAGATCATTGCGCAGCAGGAAGCCCTGCTGCAATTCAAGCAATTCGATGCGGATACCGCGTGGCTGGTGGGTTGTCGTCTGCGGGAGGAGGCAATACGGCGTAGTGCCGCACTGGCGATTGTGCTTACTCTCAACCAGACCCGGCGCTTTCAGTGCCTGATGCCGGGTGCCACAGCCAATAACGAGGACTGGGCCAGGCGCAAGCATAATGTGGTGCAGAAGTTCGAGCGCAGCTCACTGGCCATCGGACTGGATTGCCAGCGCCAGCAAACCACCCTGCAGGAGAAGAACGGACTGCTACTGGCAGATTACGCTACCCATGGCGGCGGGTTTCCGCTGCTGCTGGAAGGCGGCGTGTGTGTCGGCTCGGTCGTGGTGTCCGGTTTGCCACAACGCGAGGACCACCAACTGGTGGTGGATGTACTGGCTGCCATGCTGAGCCGGGAGGATGTACCCCGGCTGGATGCGTAAGCGCAGCGGCCCCTATGGCCCGCTGCGTGCCGGGCGGGCATCTGCATCCGTCAGTGTGCCGAGAAAAGCCAGCAAGTCGTTGATTTCTTCTGCGTTAAGCGCTGGCGATGCGCCCTTTTTTCCACCAAAGGGGGCATCGCGGTTGATGTTGCCATGATAAACCGTCGGCAAATCATCAAACATGACCACCTGGCCATTGCTGGCGACGGGGTACCATTTTTCCGGCTGGGTATCACGGCTGGCATAGAATTCCACCGCCTTGCGCAAATCATGGAATACCCCGTTGTGGAAAAACACCTTGCGTGTGGCCACATTGCGCAAGGACGGGGTCCGAAATAGCCCGCAGTATTCTGCTTTCTGCATATCCTGGCGCACTGGTCCACATAGACCCATATCGTGGAATGCCGTATTCCGATTTATTTCCAGTTGTCGATTGCGTGGTAAACCCAGCGCAATCAGGCCAAAGTCGCTGAATGCCGGAAAAGCCCCATCGGCCTGGCGTTCACTCAAATGGCAGGCAGCACAGTTGCCCTTGTCCGGATTGTTGAATACTTGCAAGCCGCGCATCTCCTGACGGCTCAGATCAGCCTTTCCCCGCAGCCAATCATCATATTTGCTGCTATACGGGTAAAAATCTGCCGGATTTTGCTGGAATACCTCCAGTGCCAGCACCAGTTTGTCGAAGGCTTGTGCCGGGTACTGGAAAATATCCTTGCCGAAAACTGCCATGAAGGCGTTGGCACTTGTACTGCCTTGTAGCTGCTTCACCACCTGGTCTGCGCTGACATTGGCCATTTCATTGCTTGCCAGCAATGGAATGGACGCCTGTTCGTGCAAGCTGGCCGCGCGGCCATCCCAGGTAAAGCCCCCGGTTGGTCCTGCATCCTCACTGTCATTGCCATCGTTGTCGCGGAAGTGCTCGCTAAAAGGCGGTACGGTCTGTAAATAGCGCAAGGACGGCACGGCACGGTTACCCATTTGCTTGCCATCCAGCCCGCCAAGCTGTGCCGACTTGCCATCCGGAGGGCCGTAAGCATGATCCGGGCTGTGACAACTGGCACAGGATTGCTTGCCATTGGCCGATAGCGCCGTTTCAAGGAATAGCTGGCGTCCCAGCTGGGTCAGCTGATGGTTGTCCGGTATTGAACTGACTGCATAAATACCGGCCACCGGGCTGACTTGCGCTTGTCTGCCTGCCTGTGAGCATGCGCAAAGACTGCCGAGCAGCACAATGCCGCTTAGCCAACCAGAAATGCGTAACAGGGGAGTGGAGTGGTACATGGTGCTTGATCGACGACAGGATTGTTGCAACATAGCGTAGTTTCATCACGGCCTGATGACGTTAATCCTCTGTACTAGGGTCAGTAACTGCCGCCTTGCACCGTCAATTATTTTCAGTTTCTAATCCATCATCATGCTGCAACACGCCGCAGCGACAATCGCTGGTATTCAGCATACGGAGACAGACATGAAAATTTCCAGGCCCTTGTTGGCACCGATGGCGCTGACCCTTGCTCTGGCGGGTTGTAACAGCATGCCTGTAGCGGCACCGACAACTGCCGGCTCGCTTGATGCCATCCAGAACGTAGTGGTCATTTTTGCCGAAAACCGTGCTTTTGATAATTTGTACGGGCTGTTTCCAGGTGCAAACGGCATACCCGGGGTGAACCCCTCTTCACGTGGTATGTACATACCGCAGAAGGATTTTGATGGTTCCGTGCTCCCCGTATTACCGCCGACCTGGGGGGGGCTGACGGTAGCCGGGCAGCGTGTCACCTTGTCCCAGGCACAAACCATGGGCTGGCCCAACCGGCCGTTCCAGCTGGATGATCCCAAAGGAGTGCAGGGCAGCGGCACCGTGATTGCGCAGGATGTCACGACACGAGATCTGGTTCACCGTTTTTATAACAACCAGATGCAGATCAATGGTGGTGCCAACGACAAGTTTGCCGCTTATTCCGATGCTGGTGGTCTGAGCATGGGGTATTACGATGGCAGCAAGATGGCCTTGTGGAAACTGGCGCGCCAGTACACGCTGGCCGACAACTTTTTCATGGGTGCCTTTGGTGGTTCCTTCCTCAATCACCAGTACCTGATTTGCGCCTGTGCTCCGCAATATCCGCATGCAGATGCAGCTGACTCGCCGGCTCGCGATTCCATCTCGGCCATCGACACCGATGCACAGGGACGCTTCTTGCGTCTGACGCCTGCTGCCAGTGCCAAGCCATCGGTTCTGGAGGGCAAACCAAGCTACAAGAATGACGGCAACCTGACGCCAAAAGACCAGCAGGGCATGTTCTATGCAGTGAACACCATGCAGCCGTTATATCAGCCCAGTGGCAATGCCCCGGCTGCCAATGGAGCAAGTCAGTATGCCGATACTGCCAAGGCAACCACCTTGCCTGCCCAGAACGGTCCGACCATCGGGGATCGGCTGAGCGCCAAAGGTGTGAGCTGGGCCTGGTATGCCGGTGGCTGGAATGCTGCACTTGCCGCGCGCAGCAATATCTACAATGGCAGTACGCCAAACTTCCAGCCTCATCATCAGCCCTTCAACTATTACGCCGACTTTGATCCGCTTACCCGGCAGGCTAATCGTCAGGCACACCTAAAGGATTTTGATGCAGAGTTCCTCCAGGCTGCACAAGCCGGGAAGCTGCCAGCAGTTTCATTCTATAAACCGCAAGGGAATGTCAATCAGCATGCAGGTTATGCCAGCGTGGCAGATGGCGACGAGCACATTGCCCAGGTCATTGCCCGTCTGCAGCAGAGCCCGCAATGGAAGAACATGCTGATTGTGGTGACTTACGATGAAAACGGTGGCATCTACGACCATGCACCAGTTCCGCAAGGTGACCGCTGGGGGCCGGGTAGCCGAATTCCTGCCATCATCATTTCCCCCTATGCCCGCAAAGGCTTTGTCGATCACACGCAATACGATACCGGCTCCATCCTGCGCTTCCTGACGCGCCGTTTTGAGTTGCAACCTTTGCCTGGCGTACTGGAGCGTGATGCCGGTTTGCGCGCTCATGGGTCAGCCCCTATGGGTGACCTCAGTAACGCCTTGCAGTTGCCAGCGCAGTAACGCCCCGGAGGTGTCATCACAAACAAGGCAGCCATGCGCTGCCTTGTTTTATTCAGTCATCCGCAACACTTGTTTGTAAGATCCTTGCGGTGGGTTTGGGTCAAGCTGTTAGACTGAATTCAGATTTTCTACCGCTTTGACACGACATGCAGTTTCTTCTTGCCCGCGGCATGCTGACGCCGCTCATCATTGCGACCGCATTATTCATGGAGAACATGGATGCCACGGTTATTTCCACCTCCTTGCCCGCCATTGCACAGGATTTGTTGGTTGATCCGGTGGCGCTCAAGCTGGCGCTGACCTCCTATCTGGTCAGCCTTGCCGTCTTTATCCCCGTCAGCGGCTGGATGGCGGACCGTTTCGGCGCACGTCGCATTTTCCGCTCGGCCATCCTGGTTTTCATGGCGGGTTCCATTCTTTGCGGCTTCAGTGGCTCGCTGGAGTCATTTGTCCTGGCACGCTTCGTACAAGGTATGGGCGGAGCGATGATGGTGCCAGTGGGACGACTGGTCATCTTGCGCACAACGCGCAAGGATGAATTGGTCCGGGCGTTGAGTTACCTCACCATTCCTGCCTTGCTGGGCCCTGTTATCGGGCCACCATTGGGTGGGTTTATCACCACGTATTTCCATTGGCGCTGGATATTCTTCATCAATATTCCCATTGGTCTGCTAGGCATGGTGCTCGCCGGCCGTTTCATCGAGAATCTGCGGGATGAAAATGTACCGGCACTGGACAAGACCGGCTTCTTCTTGAGCGGAGTGGGCTTGTCCATGCTGATGCTGGGGCTGGCTACCGAGGGCAAGCATATGCTGTCTGCCAACCTTTCTTTGGCAGTCAGTGTGGCTGGGGGAGTAATGTTGCTGGCTTACTTGCTGCATTACCGCCGGGTTGACGAGCCCTTGCTGGATTTGTCCTTGCTGCGCTTGCCAACTTTTCATGCCAGTGTCTTGGGGGGCTTTCTCATTCGCATGGGGATAGGTGCTACACCTTTCCTGTTGCCCTTGATGTTGCAGCTTGGTTTTGGCTACACGCCTTTTCAATCGGGCTTGCTGACTTGCTCCACCGCAGTTGGCGCCATTTTCATGAAAACCATTGTATCCCGCGTGCTCGAACGCTTTGGCTTCAGGCAAGTACTGACCTGGAATGCCGTACTGGTCGCCTTGTCCATGGCGGTGTACGGGCTGTTTCGTCCCGAAACACCGCACTGGGTGATGCTGCTGGTGTTCGTACTCGGTGGTTTTCTGCGCTCTTTGCAATTTACCAGTCTGAACGCCATTGCCTTTGCCGATGTGTCACAGGCTCGCATGAGCCATGCAACCAGTCTGTCCAGCGTGGCGCAGCAATTGGCAGCTGGGTTTGGTGTGACTTTTGCAGCCATCATTTTGCAGACGACTGCGGGATTGCAAGGACATGGGACTTTGCAAAGCAGCGATTTCGCCTGGTCTTTTCTGGCGATGGGCATGCTGACCTTGCTTTCGGTCGCATTTTTCTGGCGGCTGGATCGTAATGCTGGTGCTGCACTGGCAGTACGCGGGGAGGGTAGCAAAAAGCAAGCACAATGAAATTATCTGCGCAGAAATGAAAAAAGCCGTTGATCGGAGATCAACGGCTTTTTATTGGTGCCCAAGAGAAGACTCGAACTTCCACACCCTTGCGGGCGCTAGGACCTGAACCTAGTGCGTCTACCAATTCCGCCACCTGGGCAAAGCAAATTGTCGTACTGCAAACCAGCAGTAAATGCTGATTCTAAAAATTGTTGGTGCCCAAGAGAAGACTCGAACTTCCACACCCTTGCGGGCGCTAGGACCTGAACCTAGTGCGTCTACCAATTCCGCCACCTGGGCAAACCAAATTTTCTGCTACAAGCTGAACAAGCACTCTACAATACAGTTTGTTGGTGCCCAAGAGAAGACTCGAACTTCCACACCCTTGCGGGCGCTAGGACCTGAACCTAGTGCGTCTACCAATTCCGCCACCTGGGCACTGCTTTGCTGTATCATTCAGTTGCTGTCTTGCTGCAACGAGATGCGAATTATAAACAAGTTTCTGAGGGTGTCAATGGCCCAATCTGCAAAAAAACAAAAAAACATTCCCCTGCGTTTGCAGGATCCCTTCTTGGAACGAGAAAAACTCAAATATTCCAATCCCTTACCCAGCCGGGAGTTCGTTCTGCAACTTCTGGAAAATAACGGTGTGCCAATGTTTCCGGAAGAACTGGCCGCCATGTTGTCTATCAAGAATACCGAATTGGGCTTCTTTGAGCGCCGCCTGCTGGCCATGGAACGTGAAGGTCAGCTGATCATCAATCGCAAAGGTGCAATTTGTGCCGCTCAAAAGCTGGACCTGATCAAGTGCAAGGTTTCCGGTCACCGTGACGGTTTTGGTTTTGCTCTGCCGGATGAAGGTGAAGGCAGTGGGGTGGATATCTTCCTGCCCGAGCGTGAAATGAAAAAAGTCATGCATGGCGACCGCGTACTGGTCCGTCCTTCCGGCGTTGATCGTCGTGGCCGGCAGGAAGGAAAAATTGTCGAGGTGCTGGATCATGCATTCAGCAAATTGGTAGGGCGCATTCATCAGGAACGTGGGGTATGGATCGTCACGCCAGAAGATCGTCGTATCCGGCATGAAATCCTCATCGAGCCAGGCAGTGAGAAGGATGCCAAGCATGGCCAGGTGGTGATGGTGGAAATCCTGCAATATCCGGATGCCTACCGACAGCCGGTAGCCAAGGTTGTGGAAGTGCTGGGCAATTATGCTGATCCGGGCATGGAAATTGAAATTGCGCTGCGTAAACATGCCTTGCCGCATGAGTTTCCGGCAGAAGTATTGGCCCAGGCCAAGTCCACACCCAAGAAAGTGCGCAAAAAAGACTTGTCCAAGGATCGTGTCGACTTGCGCCATCTGCCATTGGTGACCATTGATGGTGAAACCGCGCGCGACTTCGATGATGCTGTCTATGCGGAAAAGCAAGGCAAGGGTTTCCGACTGATTGTGGCTATTGCTGATGTCAGTCATTACGTTCAACCGGGTGATGCCCTGGATAAGGAAGCACTGGAGCGAGGAACGTCCGTTTATTTCCCGCGCCGTGTCATTCCCATGCTGCCCGAAGCACTGTCAAACGGCATCTGTTCCTTGAATCCCGATGTCGAGCGGCTGTGCATGGTTTGTGACATGCAAATCAATGGCAAGGGCGAGGTCAAGCGTTACCAGTTCTACCCGGCCGTAATGCTGTCCAAGGCTCGGCTGACTTATACCCAGGTATGGGACTGGATCCAGCATGGGACCGATAATCCGCTGTTGCCGAATATCCAGACGCTTTACAGTCTGTTCAAGGTATTGCTGGCTGCGCGGGCCAAGCGTGGTGCAATCGAGTTTGACTCGATTGAGACCCAGATGATCTTCAACGAGCAGGGCAAGATAGACAAGATCGTTCCGGTGGTCCGCAATGATGCGCACCGCTTGATTGAAGAGTGCATGCTGGCGGCCAATGTTTGTGCGGCGGACTTCTTGCTCAAGAGCAAGCAAAAATGCCTGTATCGCGTACATGAAGGCCCCACGCCGGAAAAACTGGAGAACCTGCGAAACTACTTGCAGTTGGTTGGGCTTACTCTTGCGGGTAACGACAAGCCGACAGCCAAGGATTATGCCAAGCTGGCTGAGCAGATTCACGGCCGCCCCGATGCGCCTGTCTTGCAAACCATGTTGCTGCGCTCCATGCAGCAGGCCGTCTATACGCCAGACAATAATGGCCACTTTGGTCTGGCTTATGATGCCTACACGCATTTCACCTCACCGATCCGCCGTTACCCGGATTTGCTGGTTCACCGTTCCATCAAGGCGGTATTGCAGGGCAGCAAATACAAACCCGGCAAGTGGGCCCAGCTGGGTATGCATTGCTCCATGACAGAGCGGCGGGCGGATGATGCCAGTCGTGATGTCGAGTCTTGGCTCAAGACTTACTATATGCAGGACAAGGTAGGCGAGGTATTCGAAGGCAAGATCAGTGCCGTCACCAGTTTTGGCGTGTTTGTGTTGCTGGATGATGTTTATGTGGAAGGCCTGGTGCATATCTCCGAACTGGGTAAGGATTACTTCCACTTCCGCAAGGATATTCAGGCAATCGTTGGTGAAAAGAGCGGGATGTCTTATCGCCTCGGCGATACGCTGACGGTAAAGGTGGTGAGCGCCAATCTGGAAAATGCCCAGGTTGATTTTGCATTGGTGCGCGATACTACGCAGCCTGGATTGGCTTCTCCCGCAGGTAAGCGCGAGAAGACACAGCATGCAAGCCATACTGCTACATCCTCCCGCAAGCAGACCAATCATGGTGGGCGTAGTCGGAATCAGCATGGCAAACATGCTGCCAGCCGACAAGATAATGTCGCTGCTGTTCCGCAAGCGGCATCGGCAGCATCCGGCAGGGCAAGGAATCAGCATAAACCGGCAGCGGTGCCAACGCCGGTGGATCCTCGGCCGCCTGTGAAAAGTGAGCCAGCGAAGTCGACAGCCGCACGACGCAAGCCTGCGGGAAGTTCCGTAGCTGCGCAGTCTGCGGGGGATGCCGTTGTACCTGCTCCGCGTTCGCGCCGTAAGCCGGCTGCAAGTTCTGAGGCAGCGGTACCATCTGCACCGCGCGGCCGTAGCCGAAATACCAAGAAGCCGGACAGTCAGTAAGCTGTCATGAGGACAGCCCTCTTCTGGTATCGGAAATGGCTGACTCATCAAAAAGCCCGGCCCAGCCGGGCTTTTTGATGCCTGTGTCGGCGGGGAAACCAGCTTTTTGCGCCAGTTTCCCTCGTGGGTCAGCGTCAGGAAGGACGCCAGTGCATCGCCGACTGTGCACCCGCAGCAAAACAGTCATGAAACCCGAATTTCATAAAGTATTACCGTTCAGTGACTTAGCGCGCAGCGGGGCGGAATTTTGGCAAATCCTGCAGATTTCTTCGCACAAAGTGTTGACGA
>NZ_JAELUD010000129.1:0-4142 GCF_016429185.1 Aquitalea sp. ASV11 | reverse complement strand
TTGCGTTCGTCTCGTGGGCTCGGAGATGTGTATAAGAGACAGGATCATACAAAATTGCTGCTGATAGTAAATTTCTAATTTTACATACCGTGAAAGTGCCGCCTTTTTATATTGGTTACGCAGTTGCACTAATGTTTGTGCAACTCTTTTTACCGTATCTTTGTCAATAAATAAATCACCTGCACCAATAAAAATTACCCAATCACCATTTATATGGCGGCATGCTTTGTTCCATGCGTCATATATGCCATTGTCGGGTTCACTCTCCCAGTGAGATACAATATCGGAGTTCTGCTTTATAACAGATAAAGTAGCATCTGTTGATGCTCCATCTGCAATAATCCATTGTATATTTTTGTAAGACTGGCATCTGATTGACTCCGCAGTTTTGGTCAATGCTTCAGCACAGTTGTATGTAGATGTTATGACAGTAATACGTACATTACAATTTGGCATTTTATTTAATGGGCGTCCATGTGTGTAATATACCATTTATATGCGTCAGTAAGTCCTTCTTTTATATCAATTTTGGGCTCCCAGCCTAGCTGCTTTAATGTTTGACTATTCATTAACTTGCGTGGAGTACCATCTGGTTTGCTCGTATCAAATGTAATACTTCCCTTATACTGCACAGTATTTGCAATCATTTCGGCAAGTTCTCGTATAGAGTAATCTACACCGCAACCGACATTGATATGAGAACACATGGGACTAACATTGTCGTTCCAAATATTTTCTGGAAGATTCATTACATGAATAGATGCGGCTGCCATATCATCGACATGTAAGAATTCTCTTCTTGGCGTACCGCTGCCCCATACGATAACTTCTGTTGAATTATTGGATTTGGCTTCGTGAAAACGTCGAATAAGTGCAGGAATGACATGGCTATTTTCAGGATGATAATTATCACCTGGGCCATATAAATTTGTTGGCATAACGCTTCGATAATTTCTACCAAATTGTCTGTTATAACTTTCACATAGTTTGATGCCAGTTATTTTTGCTATGGCATAGGGTTCATTTGTTGGCTCAAGCTCACCCGTTAATAATGCAGTCTCATGCATGGGCTGTATTGCTAATTTTGGGTAGATACAGCTGGATCCCAGAAACAGCAAATGCTGAACATTACTCATGTGCGCGGCATGTATAATGTTCGCTTCTATCATAAGGTTTTGATAGATAAAATCAGCTGGATATGTGTTGTTTGCATGAATGCCACCTACCTTCGCTGCAGCAAGGTAAACCCTATCTATTTTCGTTTGAGCAAAAAAATTATCTACGGCAGCCTGATTGGTAAGATCTAGCTCTGCATGTGTGCGTGTTATTATATTGTGGTATCCCGCATCCGATAGTTGGCGGCAGATTGCGCTTCCTACCATCCCGCGATGACCTGCTACAAAGACATTTTCTTCAAAATTTTGTGACATTTTTTTGCCATATACGCTAATTTCAGCGCTCATTTTCATGAGCGCTGAAAAATATCATCATCAGTGTTTAATTTTCAGTACTAACAGCAATCTGGTAACCATGCTGTTTAAGCAGCGACAAGCGCTTTGCCTCTTTTAGATCGGCTTCAACCATTTCAGCACACATATCTTGGACTGAAATTTCAGGTACCCAGCCTAGAACCTGTTTAGCTTTCGTGGGATCTCCCAGCAGTGTTTCAACTTCTGAGGGACGGAAATAGCGGGGATCAACACGAACGACAATGTCACCTGCTTTCAATGCAGGAGCATTGTTACCAGTGATTTTATCAACTATACCAACTTCATCAATACCTTGCCCTTCAAAGTGTAGAGTAATCCCAAGATTCTCAGCACTCCATTGAATGAATTGACGTACGCTGTACTGAACCCCAGTAGCAATTACAAAATCTTCCGGCTGATTCTGCTGTAACATCATCCATTGCATGCGTACATAGTCCTTTGCATGCCCCCAGTCCCGGAGTGCATCCATGTTGCCCATGTATAAACAACTTTCCAGGCCCTGTGCGATGTTGGCAAGTCCTCGCGTTATTTTGCGCGTGACAAATGTTTCCCCTCGGCGAGGACTTTCATGGTTAAACAAGATTCCATTGCACGCATACATTCCGTAAGCTTCGCGATAGTTTACGGTTATCCAGTATGCATATAGTTTGGCGACTGCATATGGACTACGAGGATAAAATGGTGTTGTTTCTTTTTGTGGAATCTCTTGTACCAAACCATATAATTCTGAAGTAGAAGCTTGATAAAATTTGGTCTTTTTCTCCAAGCCTAGGAAACGTATTGCTTCCAACAAGCGAAGTGTTCCCATGGCATCAACATCCGCTGTGTATTCAGGTGCCTCGAAACTGACAGCAACGTGGCTTTGTGCGCCGAGATTATAAACTTCATCAGGCTGTATTTCAGAAAGAATCCGTGTCAGATTAGAGGAGTCTGTCAAATCACCATAGTGTAGTTTAAAGCGTGCGTTCTCGATGTGCGGATCTTCATAAATATGATCAACACGTTGAGTATTGAAGGATGATGCACGGCGTTTTATGCCATGCACTTCGTATCCTTTTTCTAACAAAAATTCAGCTAAATAAGATCCGTCTTGGCCAGTAATGCCAGTAATCAGTGCTTTTTTCATGATTTTGCCTTTCAATTCAATTCTTCATTGATCATTTTTTTGACAACATCGAACATGTCAAATTTAGCTTTCCAGCCAAGATACTTTTCAGCGTTACTTGGATCTGAGGCACTGATCAAAATATCGGTTGGTCGATAAAATTCAGTAGATTGGGTAACGTAGTTTTTCCAATCCAAATTGTAATATTCGAAGGCAGCAGATACAAAATCCTTCAGCGCATAGGTTTTCCCCGTAGCAATAACGAGATCCTTTGGATTTTCTTGTTGCAACATTCGCCACATTGCATCTACATATTCAGTAGCCCAACCCCAGTCACGCTGAATGTCCATGTTACCCAAGCTAAGCTTCTGGCTCGAACCATTTGCAATGCTTTTAGCAGCATGGATAATTTTTTGTGTAACAAATCGAGATGGCCGTAAAGCCGACTCATGATTGAAGAGTATACCTGTACAAGCATACATATTGTATGCTTCCCGATAGTTGTTGACTAACCAATATGCGGATACCTTTGCGACAGCATATGGGCTGCGTGGGTGGAAAGGTGTACTTTCATTTGCAGCTTTTCCGTCTGTATCGCCAAAGCATTCGCTTGAACCAGCATTGTAGAGTTTTATTTTCTTGTCAGACATCCGACATGCCTCTAGCATGTTCAATGTTCCAATGGCAATACTCTGGATGGTCTCTGCAGGCTGTTCAAATGACAACCCAACTGATGACTGACCGGACAAGTAGTAAATTTCATCAGGCTGGCTGTTCTTAATTGCCATATACACACTTCTGAAATCTTCAGGCTGCATAGACAGCAATTTACACTGTGACTGTATTCCTAGGCGGTGTAGGTTTTCTAGGCGAGAGCCTTGAACATCTCGTGATGTTCCATAAACGTGATACCCTTTTCTTATCAGCAATTGTGCTAACAGGCTACCATCCTGACCATTAATACCGCATATTAATGCTGTTTTAGATTCATTCATTGAGGACATGCTTGTATACCTGTAGGGTTTTTTGGGCACATTTTTCCCATGTGAATTCTTTGAGTCTTATCATTCCATTTGCTATTAGTTTATCTCTCAACTCACTATTGTATACGACTTCATTTATTGCCATGTCGATCGAGTTAATATCAGATGGATTAAAATAGTATCCAGCATTTCCAATAACTTCCGGCATTGAGCTTGTATTGCTAGATATTACTGGGCAGTTATTTGCCATTGCTTCCAGAGGGGGAAGTCCAAATCCTTCATATAGTGATGGATAAATAAATGCATGTGCTGACTGATATAGACTTTGTAGAAGATTGTCATTACCTGAAATATGAATTACTTTGTCTTGGATGCCATATTTCTTTCTGTCTCTTATACACATCTGACGCTGCCGACGAACAGTAAGATGTGGGGGGGTGGGGGGGGGGGGGGGGGGTGGGGGGGGGGGGGGGGGGGGGGGGGGGGGGGGGGGGGGGGGGGGGGGGGGGGGGGGGGGGGGGGGGGGGGGGGGGGGGGGGGGGGGGGGGGGGGGGGGGGGGGGGG
>NZ_JAELUD010000128.1:0-4356 GCF_016429185.1 Aquitalea sp. ASV11 | reverse complement strand
CCAGCGCGCGACTGACCGGGTGGGTGCTGCAGGCGGCCAGCCCGGCAGCCAGCCAGACTGCTTCCACCGGGCTGTCGTTCACCAGCGTTTCCACCAACTGCACTGCCAGCTGGCCGCTGGTGAGGGTGCCGGTCTTGTCGATGACCAGCGCGTTGACATCGGCCAGCTCTTCCAGAAAGGCTGCGCCGCGAATCAGCACACCATGGCGCGCTGCCACCGCCACCCCGGCCACGGCAGTGGAGGGAGCGGCCAATACCAGCGCGCAGGGGCAGGCCGCCACCAGCACGGCCAGCATGGCCTGGCTGTCGCGGCTGACAAACCAGCACAGTGCGGCAATGGCCAGCACCAGCCCCATATAGGAAGCCGCATGACTCTCCACCAGCCGGGTGACTGGTGGCTTGGCTTGTTCGGCCTGTTGCATCAGCGCGCTGATGCGCCCCAGCGCCGATTGTTCGCCTACCTGGCTGACTTCCAGTTGCAGCAGGCCTTGCAGATTGACCGCACCGGCATACACCTGGCTGCCGGGTACGACATCCTGCGGCAGGGCCTCGCCGGTGATGGCCGAGGTATCCAGGCTGGATTGCCCGCTCACCACCATGCCGTCGGCCGGAATGCGCTCGCCCGGTCGTACTTCCACCCGGTCGCCGCTACGCAGCTGGCTGTTGTCGACTTCTTCCAGACTGTCGTCGGGCCGATAGCGGCGGCTGCGGCTGCTGGTAAGGCTGGCCAGGGCGCGGATGGCTTCTTGTGAACCCAGCAGGCTGCGTTCTTCCAGCACATGGCCCAGCACCATCAGGATGGGCAGCAGGGCGGCGCTGAGGGTGTCGCCGCTGGCCCAGGCACCCAGCATGGCCAGTGCCACCAGCAGGTCGGCCATGCCGTGCAGGTCTGGGTGTTGCAGGCTGTGCCAGGCGGCGCGTAATACCGGCACAGCCATCAGCAAGGCGGCGGCGCTGGTCAGCCACTGGGCGATGATCTGCCCGTCGGGAATCAGGAAATGCCAGATGCCGGCCAGCAGCAACAGGCCGATGGCCAGCAAGGCCAGTTGCAACTGGCGGGCACTGCGTTGTTGTTCAGCGGCATCCAGCAAGCCGTGATGGGGATGGGAACAGCACTGGCTCACGGGCGGACTCCCGGCACAATTACCCGGCCACTGCTGGCCGGGTCCATGGTGGTGACCTGGCCTGCCTTGGCCAGTACCTGCTGGATCTTGTCCTGGTACAGCTGGCGCAGCAGGGCCGGTCCGTCTGCTTGCTGCATGCGGGGGGCCAGTGCCAGGATTTCGCTGGTTTCATTGCGGGCCTGGGCCAGCCGTTCGTCGGCACGGGCGTGAGCACTGTTCAGGATGGTGCTGACGGCGGCGCTGGCTTGCTGTTGTTGCCGGGCGGCTGCGGTCTGGGCTTGCGCCAGTTGCCGCTCGACGGTCTGGTCGGCAGTCAGTACCGCGTCAAAGGCGGCCTGGGCGGCATGCGGCAGGCTGGAGGTGAGGTCGATACGGGCAACTTGCAGGCCAAGCGGCACACCACGCTGGCGCAGCTGTTGCAGGCGCTGGTTGACCGCTTGCACCAGTTCGCCACGCAGGCGTTCGCGCAGTTCGGCCTGCTGGCTGGAGGGCTGGTTGCTGCGCGTCACCAGAATGCTGTCCAGGTCGCGGCCCGCACTCAGTTGCAAGGCGGCGGCGCTCACCAGCCGGTCCAGTACTGGCAGGGCCTGATCGCCTTGCCGGGCGTAGGCGGCGGCATCGTCAATGCGGTAATACACGGTGGCATTAAGCTGCACCACGCCCACGTCGCCAGTCAGCAGATATCCGGAACCGGCCAGTTCGTCACCCATCTGTTGCAGGGATGTCCCGGCACCATCCAGTGCCAGTGCGTGGGCATTGCGGCTGAGGCCCTCCACCTGCCGTTGTTGCAGCCGCTCGGTGGCGGGCAGCCAGATGATGCTGTCGATGGGGCTGGGCCAGGCCAGCAGCAGCCCGGCGCGCTGTACCCGGTCGATGGCGCCAAAGTGCAGCACCACCGCCTGGCTGTCGGCCGGCACCGGCCTGACATGCGCAGTCAACCAGCCAAGGCCTGCCAGCAGGGTGATGGCCAGCAGCAGGCGGTAACCCAGGCGCAGTGATTGGGCCAACGCGCTGGCGGGCAGTGATGTGTCCGCCATCATTTGCCCTTTGCGCTCTTGCCTGCGGCCAGCCCCGGCGGGCCATCCACCAGTGCGCGGAACGGGGCAGCATCGGTACGCAATATCAGGTGGGTGCCGGAACCCACCACGCCGTTGAGGGTATCCAGCGAGCGCAGGGTCTTGTACAGCTCCGGCGCTTTTTGCCAGGCATCGGCGTAAATCCGCGCTGCCTGCACGCGCGAACCGGCTTCGATTTCGGCAGCGGCCACACTGGCATCGGCTTGCTGGATACGGGCATCGCGTGCGGCATTGGCACGGATGGCGGCGGCCTGTTCATTGCCGCTGGCAGTGCGTTCGGCGGCAATGGTGTCGCGTTCGGCCCGCATGCGTGCCACGGTGGCATCCAGCGTGACGGCAGGCAGGGTCAGGCGCTCCAGCCCGACATCCACCACCTGTACGCCATAACTTTCCAGCAGTTGCGGAGCCAGTTGCTGGCGCAGTTGTTGTTCCAGCTGGCTGATGCGCAGCTGGCTGCGGTCGGTATTCACCAGATTGCCCAGGGCAAAGCGGCTGCTGCCGGTTTCCATGGCCGAACCGGCAAAGGTGGCAATTTGCCGCGCCGCTTCGTCCGGCTGGTTCTGTACCGCGCGCAGAAAACGGGTGATATGGCTGCTGTCGGCTGGCACCTGCCAGGCGACATAGCTTTGCATGATCACCCGCAGGCCGTCGCGCGTACCTACATCTTGCAGGCCGCTGGAGGTGGTGCGCAGGCGCAGGTCCACCGGTACCACGGTTTCCAGCGGTGGCGGCAGACGCCAGGCCAGCCCCGGCTCCAGTAATACCCGCACCGGTGCGCCAAAGCGGGTAATTACCAGGGCTTCGCCCGAATGCACTTGCAACATGCAGGCCGACAGGCCGGCCAGCAGCAATACGCCAAGCGCTGTGGCGGTTTTCCAGTGTCGCCAGCCGCTGTTCGGGCTGTCGCTCGCGTGAGGGTGGTGGTGAAACAGCGCCAAATCAGGCTCCTCAGGGATGCGTTCCCGCTATGGCGGGTGGCGGTTCGGTGGCAATCGGCGCGCCATGCAGGTCGATGGCGGGCAGGCCGGGGTTGTTGGCGGCCGGGCGCAGGTCGATGGTGGGCAGGGCGCTGGCCGGAATGCGATGGTCGATGATGATGGGCTGGGCCTGATGCAGGCCTTGCTTCAGTGCGTGCAGATAGCGCTCCAGCAGGAAGGACTGCCCGCCAACACCGGCGGCCTGACGGTCGGCCTGAAAGGCAATGGCATCCACCTTGCTGCGCGCCACCCGCTCGGCAGCGCTGGCGCTGGCATCGCGTGCCGCCTGTACGGCCGCCTGAATGGCAGCGCTATGGCTGCGCACGGCCTGGGCGCGTTCGGTGGCCACACGAGCCTGCGCCAGAATGGCAGCAGCCTGCACGCCGTGATAGGCATTGGCCGCAGCCGCAGGCGGGTGAATGGCCTGAATCACCACGGCCAACAGTTCCAGTCCGCTACCCGAGCGGTTCAGCGCCTGCTGGATTTGTTGTTGCAGCTGGCGCGAGGTATCGGCCAGGGCATCGCCCAGCAGCTTGTCCAGCTGCTGCCCGGCAAAGTAATGCAGCATGGCGCGGTCCGCCACCGCATGCAGCAGGGCGGTGGGGTCAGCCTGCTGGTAGAGTGCCAGGGCGTCGGCATCGCGCAGCCCCTGACGGTAGACCAGCCGCACATCCAGGCCTACCAGCTGGGTGCTCTGGCGTTCGCCTTGCTGGCTGGCAATCAGCTGGGTGGTTTCGGCAGCATGGTTGCCGTCCCACAAATGGTTGTTGCCAGTCGGGGTGGCGGTGCTGTCCGGACTTTGCCAGCGTCCCAGGCTATCCTGTTGCAGGCCGCTGGCCAGCTGATGCACCACGCCATACTCCACCAGGCGCACCTTGCCGAACGGCCATGGCAAACCCAGATGCCAACCGGCCTGCCACACCGCTACCGGCTGGCCGAAGCGTTCGTACACACCACGTTGATCGCTATTGATGGTGCTGACGCTGCTCAGCAGCCAGCCCCCCGCGAGCAGGGCCAGTGCAAAAGGCCGCATGGCACGGCCCAGGTATTGCAAGGCCCAGCTTTGGCGCAGTTCCAGTCCCAGCCCCTGTTGCAGGCGGCTACGCCAGTTGCGCACACCATCCCGACCCAGCAGGCTGGCAAGCAGGCTGTTGCAAGGCAGGGCGGGAGGCTGCTGGCG
>NZ_JAELUD010000127.1:0-4445 GCF_016429185.1 Aquitalea sp. ASV11 | reverse complement strand
GGCCGGGTCCATGCCATTGCGCAGTACATCCGGACCGAAGCGCAGTGACAGCAGCCAGTCGCTGCTGGGCTGCTGGGCCGCGGGCGGCTCCAGGTGCTCGCCGGATGCATAGCGCAGCGTGTCGCTGCAGTGCTGCATCACCGTGGCGATCTCTGCCAGTATGCTGGCCTGTTCTTCGCCAGAGGGCGGAATGCCGCCATCCAGTGCCGCCAGCTGGGCCTTGACGTGGTCATGGCAGCGCAGCAACAGGCCATCCAGTTCTGCGTCCAGCTGCAAGCTGCCCTCCCTCAGCTGGTCGAGCAGGTCTTCTACCTGATGGGTGAAGTGAACGATGTCCTCCAGCCCGAACAGGCCGGCCGAACCCTTGATGGTATGCATGGCGCGGAACAGTGCACCCAGCTGCTCTGCCGTGATGTTGTCGGCTTCGGCATCCAGCAGGATGCCTTCCATTTCCTCCAGCAGTTCGGCGGACTCCTGCAAGAAGGATTGCCGTGCCTGTTCAAGATCCATCATCGCTCTCCAGGCAGGCTTGCAATGCGCCAAGGCCCATCAGCCGGATAAAACTGCGCACCGTCTGGCTGGGCTGGCTCAGCCGCAATGTGCGTTGCTGCCCTTGCTGCCGGGCCAGCAGCCATAACAGCACCTGGGCTGCAGCACAGTCCATTTCGCTGACCTGGGACAAGTCCAGCACCAGGTCGGCAGCGTCGCGGCTGGCCTCCAGTAGCTGCTGATGCAGGCTTGCTGCCTGATAGAGGGTCAGCTCAGCACCCAGCGTGATGCACTTTTCCATGAAAGGCTGTTACCGCGTTGTGAGCCGGGCAATGGCTGCCAGCAGATAGGGTGGTTCGAAGGGTTTGATGATCCAGGCACTGATGCCTTGTTGCTGGCCGCGCAGTTGCAAGTGGCGGGCATCCTGTGTGGTCAGCATGATGACGGGAGTGGCGGCATACAGCGGGTGCTGGCGGATGTGCTCCAGCAAGCCCAGGCCATCGAGTACCGGCATGTTGAGATCGGACAGGATCAGGTCGATCTGACGGCCATCCAGCATGTCCAAAGCTTGTTTGCCGTCGGCGGCCTGCAACACGGTATGGCCAGCGCCTTCCAGTGTCATTTTCACCACCAGGCGCAGGCTGAGCGAATCGTCGACGATCAGGATGGTTTTGCTCATGGCCTCCCTCTTACCCGGTTCAACAGCCGCTGTGCGCCAATGGCTACTGCTGCGGCTTGTTCATTCATGCCTGCATGCCTGACGGTCGCGCATGAACTTGTTATTTTTTCTTTCTAGTTGCTCGCTGGATTGAATGCAAACCGCAAAGCGGTCTGCAGTTGCAGGCGGATGACTGCCAGCGGAGGATGCCCTGTCGGCCGCAGGCCAAAAAAAACCGGCCACGCGGGCCGGTTGCAGCTGTCAGGCAGTATTGCCGGGAAATAACAGGGGGTTCAGCCCGCTGCGGGCAAAGCCCTGTTCCTCCAGTGCGGCATCCAGCGCCAGGCTGGCCAGGTCGTCTGCCACCGCTTCGGCCTGCGGGTCCTTGTCCAGCGACAGGATTTTCAGATAGCTGCCGCAATCGCCGCAGGACTCGCCGCGCACGGCATCATGCGCGTCCTGCAGCGACCAGTAGCCGATGTCGCGGGTGGCTTCGCAGTTGCTGCACTTGGCCCGCACCAGATGCCACTCGCTTTCGCACAGGCTGCAATGCAGATAGCGCAGGCCGGCTTCATTGCCCTGACGGACGATGCTCGCGACCGGGGCGCTGGCGCATACCGGACACAGATGACGCGCGTCGCCCGGTTCGGCAACACCCGCCATGTTCAGCTGGCTGGCCAGCTGGCTGAAGTACACCGACAAGGCCGCCCAGATGAATGGTGCCTGCGCACTATCCACCGCTGCCAGATCCCCCGACAACAGCTTCTGGGCTGCCGCTTCCAGCTGTGCCGGAGCGCTGTCGAGAAGTCCGTTCAGCACACCGGCCAGCAGCGGACTGGCACCTTCCGCCAGCTGTGCACACAGGGCTGGCAGCAGCTGTTGCCATTGACTGTCGCGTTGCCAGGCCATGGCCCCCAGGGGGGGCAGGCCGTGCTCGGCACACTGCCGGAAGTAATCCTCCCGCACGGGCAGCAACACCGGCTGGCTGTGTACCAGCTGGTGTTGGGCCTGGGCAATGCGGCTGGCCAGTTGCAGGTAATCAGCCATCACATGGCCCGCTGCCAGCTGTTGCAGCCGCGCCGCACGCTGACGATACAGCGTAGCGGGCTGCGGCAGCAGCAGCGGGGTGATGTCCAGGCTGGCTGCCTGACGTTCGGCCAATTGTTCGGCCGGAACAATGCGGATGCTCATGGCTTGTGCTTGTCTCCAGTCATTTCACGATACCAGCGCGGATGGTGCTTCTTGGCCCAGGCATGGGTGACCACGCCTTCCACCATGGCGCGGATGGTGCCGCGTACCCAGATGGCCGCGTACACATGTACCACGATGCCGGCAATCAGCGCCAGTGCGCTCCAGGCATGCAACAGCAGGGCAATGCGCACCACATCAATGGGGAAGGAGTAGGCAAAGTAGGGCCGCCAGATGACGACACCGGTGCAAATCAGCACCAGCAGGCAGCCCGTCATCAGCCAGAACATACCTTTCTGACCACCGTTGTACTTGCCGGTATCGCCCACCTCATGCCCGGCCAGCACCGATTTCACCGATTTCATCCACTTGATGTCTTCCTTGTCGATGAAATTGTGATGCCAGTAACGGAAGAACTGGCGGGCAAAACCGACAAACATCAGCACCCCGACAAAGGGGTGGATGATGCGTGCCAGCTGCGGCGTGCCGAACACCCCGGTGAGCCAGAAGAAGGCCGGGTAGAAAAAGGCCAGGCCGGAGATGGCCAGCAGCACGAAACACACCGCCACGATCCAGTGGTTGATGCGTTCCGCCGCGCTGTAGCGCTTGATCAGCTTTTCCTTGCTCATGCCTTGTCCTCCTCTTCGTCATCTTCGGCCTTGTTGGGGCCGACGCCGATGTAGTGGAAGAAGCCGAACAGCACCGACGCGGCCAGGCCGATGGTGGACAGCGGCTTGAGAATGCCCTTCCACAGGCTGACCACCGGACTGATCTGCGGATCCTTCTTCAGCCCGTGGTACAGCTCGGGCTGATCGGCATGGTGCAGCACGTACATCACATGGGTGCCGCCCACGCCTTGCGGATCGTACAGACCGGCATTGGCGTAGCCACGGGTTTTCAGCTCGTCCACCCGCACCTGTGCGTATTCCTTCATGTCCTCCTTGCTGCCAAAGCGGATGGCGCCGGTGGGACAGGTTTTCACACAGGCTGGTTCTTGCCCCACGCTCACCCGGTCGGAACACAAGGTGCACTTGTAGGCCTTGTTGTCCTTCTGGTTGATGCGCGGCACATTGAACGGACAGCCGGCAATGCAATAGCCGCAGCCAATGCAGTGCTCGGACTGGAAGTCCACGATGCCGTTGGCGTACTGGATGATGGCACCGGGCGACGGACAAGCCTTCAGGCAGCCGGGGTCGGCGCAGTGCATGCAGCCGTCCTTGCGGATCAGCCATTCCAGCTTGCCGTTCTGCTCCACTTCGCTGTAACGCATCACCGTCCAGCTTTCAGCAGTCAGGTCGGCCGGGTTGTCGTACACCCCGACATTGCTGCCGATTTCGTCGCGCAGGTCATTCCACTCCGAACAGGCCACCTGACAGGCCTTGCAGCCAATGCAGGTGGACACGTCGATCAGCTTGGCCACCTCCGCCTTGTGCTCGCGCGCAATCGGCGGCTGGGTGGGGCTGGCGGAGCGGCGCAGGATATCTTGCGATTGCAGTGACATGGTCGCTCCTTAAGCTTTCTCAACGTTGACGAGGAAGGACTTGAACTCCGGCGTCTGGGTGTTGGCATCCCCGACAAACGGCGTCAGCGTATTGGCAATAAAGCCTTTCTTGGTCAGCCCCTCAAAGCCCCAGTGAATCGGCACGCCAATATGGTGTACCAGCTGGCCGTTCACCTTCAGTGCCTTGATACGCTTGGTCACCACCGCCTTGGCCTTGATATAGCCACGCTTGGACGACACTTTCACCAGGTCGCCATGCGCAATGCCTTTTTCCCTGGCCAGCTCTTCGCCGATTTCCACAAACTGTTCCGGCTGCATGATGGCGTTCAGTCGTGCATGCTTGGTCCAGTAATGGAAGTGCTCGGTCAGGCGGTAAGTCGTTGCGGCATAAGGGAACTGCGCGTGCTGACCCAGTTCGGCCTTGTCGTCCTTGAACAGGCGGGCGGCCGGGTTGGAGATCACCTTGGGATGCAGCGGGTTGGTGCCCAGCGGCGTTTCGAACGGCTCGTAATGCTCCGGGAACGGCCCTTCGGCCATCTTGTCCAGCGCAAACAGGCGTCCCAGCCCTTCAGCCTGCATGATGAAGGGGGCCATGGGGCTGCCTGGCGG
>NZ_JAELUD010000126.1:0-4683 GCF_016429185.1 Aquitalea sp. ASV11 | reverse complement strand
CCACCAGGCCTTGTGTCATGCGTTGCAGCAGCGGCTGGCCAACGGCTTCTTCCAGCCGGGCCAGCGACATGCTGATGCCGGACTTGCTCAGCCCCAGCTGCTGGCAGACCGGGGAGAACTGACCATGTTCGGCCAGGCTGACAAAAATGCGCAGCTTGTTGCCTCCCAGTAACAGCTGGGTCAGCGGAGTCGGGTCGATACGGCTGCCTCGAAACTGGCACAGCGCGGTGGCCGCGTGCTGGATTTCCTTGTGAATGCGCAAGGCCCGGCGGTGCACGGCTTCGCCATAGGCATTGAGCAGCATGCCGCGCGGGCGGCGCTCGAACAGGCTGACACCCAGCAAGTCTTCCAGCTGGGTCAGCGCACGGGTGATGGCCGAGGCGGCCTTGAATATCTGTTCGGACGAACGGGTGACGCTGCCGGTGTGTGCCACCGACAAAAACACGCGCAGATAGCGCAACACATCATCCCGGTCCGGCTTGGCGGCAGGGTGGTTCATGAGTCTCTCCTCCAGCTATGCAATGGCCGTGACCGCCCGGTGTTTGCTTGGCGCACCGTTGCGGACCGGCATGTTTTTTTGATTTGCCGCACATTCTGCGGCTATGGTGCTATTCCATGCAGATGTCAAAACCGTGTCTGTGATCAGCTTTCCTGATCGCTGAACTGACATATCAGAAGCACCTGCCGAAGGGGATGCAATGAAACTGGCAACACTGGCCGCGCTGATAGCTGCGGTGGAAGAGGGCAGCATGCGTGCAGCGGCGCGCCGAATCGGCTGCTCGCAACCGGCGCTCACCCGGATGATTCGCGAGCTGGAGCTGGAACTGGCCGCGCCCTTGCTGCTGCGCTCCTCGCGCGGGGTATTGCCCACCGCGCAAGGACGGGTGCTGTATGAACGGGCAGTGCGTGCCCGCCACGAACTGGAAGCCGCCGCCGATGAAATCAGCCAGATTGGCGGCCACATGGTGGGCAAGCTGCATATTGGCGCGGTACCGCTGGCGGTGATGCTGCTGATTCCCGAAGCCATGCGCACCTTTGTGCGCGAGTTTCCGCAAATCCAGTTGCGCATCAGCGAAGAACTGTATGTGGCGCAATTGCAAAAGCTGCGTACCGGCGAGGTGGACATTACCGTCGGCGGCATTCCGGACGATCTGGCAGCCGGGGAGTTCTACATCGAACCCCTGTTGCACACCGAGATGATTCCGACGGCACGCAAGGGCAGCCGCTGGCTGGAGGCCAAGTCACTGCAGGATTTGCAAGCTGCGCCCTGGGTGTATACCGGCACTGACCACCGCGCCGGTTACGCCCGAGCACTATTCGAACGCAATGGCCTGGAGGCGCCGCAGCAAGGCGCGCTGGTCAATTCCACGCTGGCCTTGTTGTCGCTGGTGTCCACCGGCGACTACGTGGCCTTGCTGCCCCGGCAGATTGCCCGCCAGTCGTGGCTGGCCAGCTATGTTTCGCCCATCGCGCTGAGCGAGCAGGGCCTGCCGCTACAGGTAGGTGCCATCCTGCGTCAGGAGCTGGCGCTGGCCCCGGTGGTGCGCCATCTGCTTACCCATTTGCACCGCGCCGCCCACCACATCAACCGCGGCGATACCCTGCTTTACTGAGCTGTTGCCCGCGCCGTCCAGGACGGCCAAAGCGTGAACGGCAGTGCTCACAAAATGAGAATGCACGGTCACGAAGGGGCAAAGTTGCCCGCCTTCCCTCCGCATATATTGTTGGCAGAACAAGATGCCTGCCCAGGCAAATGCGGAGGATAAACATGGATACGACAGCAAGTTACAGCGGTTTGCAGGCGCTGCCCTGCGTGTGGATGCGCGGCGGTACTTCCAAGGCGGCGTTCTTTCACGCTGCCGACTTGCCGGCTGACCCGGCCGAGCGCGACCGTCTGCTGCTTGCAGCCATGGACGGCACCGACGCCCGCCAGATCGACGGCATCGGCGGTGCCCATCCGCTGACCACCAAGATTGCCATCATCTCCCGCTCCAGTCGTGACGATGCCGATATCGACTACCTGTTCGGCCAACTGGTGATCGGTGCCAAGCGCATCGACTATGCCCCCACCTGCGGCAATATCCTGGCTGCCGTTGCACCGTTTGCGCTGGAGGAGGGCTTGCTGCCCTGCAACGATGGCGAAACCCGTGTGCGTATTCACATGGTGAACACCAAATCCCTGTGCGAAGCCGTGCTGCCCACTCCGGGCGGCAAGGTGAGCTATCAGGGCGACACCCGTATCAGCGGCGTTCCCGGCAGCGCAGCCGCCATCGAGCTGCGCTTTGCCGATGTGGCCGGTTCTTCCTGCGGCGCGCTCTATCCCACCGGCCAAGCGCAGGACGTGGTGGGCGGCGTGGCGGTCAGCTGCATCGACAACGGTATGCCGGTGGTGCTGCTGCGTGCTGCCGACCTGGGTATCACCGGTTACGAAAGCCCGGCCGAGCTGGACGCCAACGACAGCTTCAAGCGCGAGCTGGAAGCCATCCGTCTGGCCATTGGTCCGCGCATGGGCCTGGGCGATGTCAGCGAGCGGGTGGTGCCCAAGATGACGCTGATTGCCGCGCCGATTAATGGCGGGGCCATTCATACCCGTACCTTCATTCCGAAAAAATGCCATGACGCCATCGGCGTGCTGGGTGCCGCCTCTGTGGCTACCGCCTGTGCCGACCCGGCCACCGTTGCCGGTGCTCTGGCTGTCGTGGATGGTGCCACGGCGGCCATCTCGGTGGAGCACCCGACTGGTGAGTTCACCATCCGCCTGACACCGCAGCCGGACGCTGCACCTGCGGTGGCGCTCATCCGCACCGCAAGGCCTTTGTTCCGCGGCCATGTCTTGCTGCCGTACCCGGCCTGAATGGCCTTGCCTTTCATCAGATAAAAAACCACAGGACGCGGCTCGATCCGCGCTTAACGCTCGTCGTATTACAACAATGCAACAACGCAACAGGAGGAGAGATTCATGAATCAGGCAGAAGTACTGGATGTGCGCGAGTTTATTAACTCGCGCAAGATGTCAGCCTTCCAGTGGGGGCTGGTGGTGTTGTGCTTTTTGATTGTGGCCGTGGATGGCATGGATGTGGCCATCATGGGTTTTGTCGCGCCCAGCATTCTGGGTGAGTGGCATATTTCGCGTCCGGCTTTCGGCGTGGTGATGGGCGCAGCGCCCATTGGTCTGGCTGCCGGTGCCTTGCTGGCTGGTTCTTCCGCTGACTGGTTCGGCCGGCGCAAGGTGTTGCTCGGTTCGGTGCTGGGTTTTGGCGTGGCCACGCTGGCCACTGCACATGCCACCACGCCGCAGTCCATGGCGGCGCTGCGCTTTATCACTGGCCTTGCGCTGGGTGCGGCCATGCCCAATACCACCACGCTGATCTCGGAATACATTCCGGAGCGCATCCGCTCCTCGGTGATTGCCACCATGTTTACCGGTTTCAACCTGGGCTCTGCAGCAATCGGCTTTGCTGCCGCCTGGCTGACTCCACGCTTTGGCTGGCAGGCAGTGCTGACCTTTGGCGGCCTGATGCCCTTGATTCTGCTGCCTTTCATGTTTTTCCTGCTGCCGGAATCCGCCCGTTATCTGGTGGGCAAGGGGGCCCCGGCCGAGCGTGTGCGTCCGCTGCTCTCCCGCGTGTGCCAGGTGAAGCTGGACAGTTACAAGGTGTTCGTGTCGCAAGAAGCGCCGTTCAGCGCCAAGCAGCCGCTGGGCGTGTTGTTCTCGCAAGGCTATGCGCTGAAAACCTTCAGCCTGTGGCTGACTTATTTCATGGGCCTCTTGGTGATTTACCTCACCACCAGCTGGCTGCCCACCATGATGAAAGACGCCGGTATCTCGATTGACCGTGCCTCCACCCTGACGGCGATGTTCCAGCTGGGTGGCACCGTGGGTGCCATCGTGGTGGGCTTTGCCATGGACCGCATCAAGCCCAGCCGCGTGATCAGCGCGTCCTACCTGCTGGGCGGCGTGGCGCTGGTGGTGCTGGGTAGCAGCGGGCTGAATTCGGCCTGGATCGTCCTGGCCATCCTGGCCACCGGCTTCTGCCTGAGTGGCGCGCAAACCGGCCTGAACGCCTATGCTCCGGGCTGCTATCCCACCATGGCCCGCGCTACCGGTGTCAGCTGGATGCTGGGCGTTGGTCGTCTGGGCAGCATTCTGGGTTCGTCCATCGGCGGCGTGCTGCTCAGCCTGGGCTGGGGCTTCGAGGCCATTTTCCTGACACTGGCGGTGCCGGCGGTGATTGCCGCTGCCTCCATTCTGGGTGGCAGCCTGCAAGCCCGCACGCAAGCCTGATTTCCGATTTTTCATAGCATGCAAGCGGCGCTACAGCCGGTAGCGCCGGTAACTGACATACGCAAGAAGGCAGACCTGACATGGCAACCATCATTGGCGGCATCGCCTGTTCCCATACTCCCACCATCGGTTTTGCGGTGGATCGCAACAAGCAGGACGACCCGGTATGGGCTCCCATCTTCGAGGCATTTGCACCGGTAAAAGCCTGGCTGGCGGAGAAAAAGCCGGATGTGCTGTTCATGATTTACAACGACCATGTCACGTCTTTCTTCTTCGACCACTATTCCGCCTTCACCCTGGGCATAGATCAGCGTTACGAAGTGGCGGACGAAGGTGGTGGCGCGCGTAATCTGCCGCCGGTTGCGGGCCATGCCGCGCTGTCGCGCCATATCGGTGCC
>NZ_JAELUD010000125.1:0-4947 GCF_016429185.1 Aquitalea sp. ASV11 | reverse complement strand
AAGCCGGTGCGCGGATTGGCAAACGGGATATTGGCAAAATTTTCGCTATTGCGGCTGAACTGGTCGCGCCCGCTGCGCGCACCGGCATTCAGCTGCGGCCACAGCGCACTGTCCACCACACCCAGGCTGGCCCGTGCCTGACGCACGCGGGCATCGGCCTGGGCCAGGTCCGGGCTGGACTGCAAGGCCTGCTCCACCAGCTGGCTGAGTGCGGCATCGTCAAACACCGTCCACCAGCGTTGCAACTGCGGCTGATTGCTGCCTGCCTGATATTGGTACTGCGCCGGCAGCGTGGTTTGCGGCGCGTGGTAATCCGGGCCGACGGCGCAGGCGGTGAGCGCCAGCAGGGGGCAGAGCAAAGGGAAGAGGATACGGTGTGACATCAGTGACTCCTCTGCAGGAACATCCGGTAGGCCAGCAGCAGGGTACCGGCGGCAATGGCCAGCAAGGGCCACAGGTGTGGCCAGGCCTCCGCCAGGCCATAGCCCTTCAGGAAGATGCCCTTGACGATGACGATGAAGTGGGTGAGCGGGTCCACCGCGCTGACCATGCGCAGCGGCAGCGGCATGTTTTCCACCGGGGCCATGTAGCCGGACAAAATCACCGCTGGCGACATGAAGGCAAACGAGCCGAGAAAAGCCTGCTGCTGATTGCTGCTGAGGGCGGAAATCAGCAGGCCGAAACCCACCAGCGACAGCCCGTAGCACAGCATGGACAAAATCAGCAGCCCCACCGTGCCGCTGAACGGCACCTGATACACCCATACCGCCGCCGCGGCAATGATGCAGCCCTGCACCAGTGCCACCAGCATGCCGGGCAGCGCCTTGCCCGCCATGATGTAGGCCGGGGTCAGTGGTGACACCAGCAATTGCTCGAAGGTACCTTCTTCACGTTCGCGTGCCAGCGACAGCGCGGTCACCATCAGGCAGCCGATGGTGGTGATGATGGCCACCAGGCTGGGCAGCACGAACCAGCGGTATTCCAGATTGGGGTTGTACAGGTTTTGCACCAGCAGCCGTGCCGGTGCGGCTTGCCGGCTGCGCTCGGCGGCGTACTGCTGCACCACTTGCAGCGCGTAGCCATAGGCAATCTGCGCGCTGTTGCTGCGTCGGCCATCAATGATGGCCTGCGCCGTCACCCCCTGGCCGCTGGCCAGCCGGCGCGAGAAATCCTGCGGCAAGCTGATGGCCAGCAAGGCCTGCTGGCGGTCTATCACCTGCTGCATGTCTTGCTGGCTGTGCAGCATCAGCACTTGTGGAAAGGCCTGGGTAGCGGCCAGTCGCTGCACCAGCTCGATGGATGCGGCACCGCCATCCTGATTGAACACCGCCAGTGTGCTGTTTTTCACTTCCAGCGTGGCGGCGAAGGGAAACAGCAATAGTTGCAGCAGCACCGGGGCAATCAGCAGGCGGCGGCTTTGCGGCGTGCGCAGCAGCGCCTGCATTTCCTTGCGGATAAGGGTGAGCAGACGTTGCCACATCTCAGTTGCCATCCAGTCGGCGCGGTGTCCGCCAGGCGGTCAGCCCCAGCCAGAAGGCGGCGGACAGCAGCAGAAACAGCAGGTTGATCAGCAATACCGGCCAGATTTCGCCAGCCTGGAACAGTGTCTGCAAGGCGCTGACAAAATAACGCGCCGGAATCAGGTAAGTCACCGCCTGCACCGCCAGCGGCATGCTGCGGATTTCAAAAACAAAGCCGGACAGCATGATGGCCGGCAGGAAGGCCGCGGTCAGCGCAAACTGCGCAGCGATGAACTGGTTGCGCGTGGTGGTGGACAGCAACAGGCCCAAGCCCAGCGCGCTACCCAGAAACAGGCTGGTGACCACAAACAGCACCCACAGCGAACCGCGCAGCGGCACGCCCATCACCAGCGTGGCCACCAGCACGCACATGGCCATCGCCGCCATGCCCAGCAGGTAGTAGGGGATGATCTTGGACAGCAGCAGCTCGGCTCGCGTCACCGGCGTGGACAGCAGCGCCTCCATGGTGCCGCGTTCCCACTCGCGCGCCACCACCAGCGAGGTGAGCAGCGCGCCGATGATGGTCATGATGACCGAGATGGAGCCGGGCACCAGGTAGTTGCGGCTGACGGTAGTAGGGTTGAACCAGTAACGCGGCTGTACGGTCAGCGTGGCCGCTGGTGGCTGGCCACTCTGGCGCTGGTTCAGCCACAGCTGGAATACCCCTTGCACATAGCTGGCAACAAAACTGGCGGTATTGGGCTCGGCCCCGTCGGTCAGTAACTGGATGGCGGCAGCACCCTGACCCTGCCTGACCCTGGCGGAGAAATCGCTGCGCACAATCACCACCCCGCGCACCTCGCCCAGCTGCAATTGCTGGCGCATGACGGACTCGGAGGTGGACAGGCTGGCGGCGATATAGGGCGAGGCTTGCAGCGTTTGCACCAGGCGGCTGGCTTCTGCGCCGCCATCCTGCTGCACGATGCCCAGTCGCACCCGGTTGGCATCCAGATTGATGCCGTAGCCGTAGATGAACAGCAGCAGCACCGGCAGCACGAAGGCAATCAGGATGCTGCTGGGGTCGCGCACGATCTGGTAGCTTTCCTTGCGGCACAGCGCAGCAAGGCGGCGCAGGCTGATGCTCATGTGGCCTCCCGCAAGCGGTCGTCACGTTCCACCAGCGCGATGAAGGCGTCTTCCATGCCGGGGTCGGGCAAATCAGCGCTGATCACCATGGCCTTGAGTTCATCCGGCGTGCCACTGGCTATCATGCGGCCGCGATACACCAGGCCGATGCGGTCGCAATATTCGGCTTCGTCCATGAAGTGGGTAGTCACCATCACCGTGACGCCCTTGTCCACCAGGCTGTTGATATGGCTCCAGAATTCGCGGCGGCTGACCGGGTCCACCCCCGACGTCGGTTCGTCCAGAAACAGCAATGGCGGCTGGTGCATCAGCGCACAGGCCAGCGCCAGCCGCTGCTTGAAACCCAGCGGCAGTTCGCCGGCATTCATGGCCAGAAACGGCTGCAAGGCAAACACCCGCACCATGTCGGCCACCGCCGCACGCTGGCGCGCACCGGACAGGCCGTAGATGCCGGAAAAAAACTCCAGGTTCTGCGCCACGCTGAGGTTGCTGTACAGGGCAAATTTCTGCGCCATATAGCCGATTTGCTGCCGCGCCTGACTGGCGGATTTTTTCAGGTCCAGCCCCATCACCCGCGCAGCGCCACTGCTCACCGGCAACAGGCCGCACATCATCTTGAAGGTGGTGGATTTGCCTGCGCCATTGGGGCCGAGCAGGCCGAAGATTTCGCCACGGCGGATGCGGAAATCCACATGGTCGGTGGCGACAAAATCACCAAAACGGCGGGTAAGCTGCTCGGCCACGATGACGGCGTCGGCATCCACTCCTTCCGGCAATCGCGCTGGCGGCATGTGTTCGGCCAGCGGTGAATCGCCCCCCGGCCCGCCACCCAGCAAATCGATGAAGGCATCTTCCAGCCGTGGCTTGACCGCCTGCAGGCTGGCATCCGGCCCGGCATCCAGACTGGCAAGATCCGGCAGCTCGCCTGCCGTGCGCAATACCAGTCGCACCGCATGACCTTGCAGCGCACCGTCTATCACCTCTGCGCAACGCAGCGCGCGGCGCAATACCTGACGGCGATTACCGGTAATGCCCTGCAACAGCAGGCTGCGGCCCTGCATGCTGTCCATCAGCGCTTGCGGGCTGCCGCTGTATTGCAGGCGGCCTTCGTGCATCAGCAATACTTCGCCGCACAGCTCGGCCTCGTCCAGATACGAGGTACTCCACAGCACCGCCATGCCGCCATCAGCCAGACTGCTGACCATACGCCACAGCTCGCGGCGCGAGATGGGGTCCACCCCGACACAGGGTTCGTCCAGCAGCAGGATGCGCGGCGAACCGAGCAGGGTGCAGGCCAGGCCCAGTTTCTGTTTCATGCCGCCGGACAGTTTGCCGGCCAGCCGTGTGGTAAAGCAGGCCAGATCGGTAAAGGCCAGCAGGCGCTGAAAACTTTCCTCCCGCGCCGCGCCGGTCACGCCGCGCAAATCGGCATACAGCGTGAGGTTTTCCAGCACGGTAAGGTCTTCGTACAGGCCGAATTTTTGCGGCATATAGCCCAGTTGTGTACGCAGTGCGTCACCCGCCGTTACCGGATCCAGCCCTTCTACTTGCAAGCTGCCGCTGTCAGGCTTGAGCAGGCCGGCCATCAGCCGCAGCAGGGTGGTCTTGCCGGCACCATCCGGCCCCACCAGCCCGGTGATGATGCCGCGGCGGATGTCGGCATCCAGCGCATGCAGGGCCGGGCGGCCGGCAAAGGCATGGCCCAGCGCGCGCAGGCGGATGGCGATGGCGTCCGTGCTGGCCGTCATGGACGGATTCATGGCCGGGCCAGCTTCACCGTTACCGGCATGCCCTGACGCAGGGCGGCGTCCGGCTGGCTGACAATCAGCCGCAAGCGGTAGACCTGGGCGGTGCGCAGGTCGGCGGTTTCCACATTCTTGGGGGTGAATTCCGCCGTGGGTGAGACAAAGCCCACCACCGCGGCATAAGGCTGGCTGCGCCCATCACGGTAAATCCATACCTTGCGTCCCGGCTGGGCCTGGCCCAGCTGCGGCTCGGCCACATAGGCACGCACCCATACCGGCTGGCGCAGCGACAGGGTCAGCACGCTGCTGCCGGCAGCCAGCATGCTGCCCGGCTCCAGCACCCGGGTGAGGATGATGCCGTCCGACGGTGCACTCAGCACGGTATCGGCCAGTTGCAGCCGGGCACTGGCCAGCTGGGCCTCGGCCCGTTTCACATTGGCGTCCACTTCGGCCACTTCCTGCGGCCGGTAGCCCTTGCTCAGTGCCTGGTATTGCTGCTGTGCTGCCTGATACTGCGCTTGCGCCTGCTGGCGGGCGGAGCGGGCGGCATCCAGCGCCTTCACCGCTGCAGCGCCGCTGCCGGCCAGTTCCTGTTG
>NZ_JAELUD010000124.1:0-5698 GCF_016429185.1 Aquitalea sp. ASV11 | reverse complement strand
GGTGATCAGCGTGCCACTGTTCGGCAGTCTGGCCGGCGATGCGCAAATCTGGGGCCGTGGCGCACAGGTGCACCCGGTGTGGCTGCAAAATGCAGGCTATATCTGGATTCTGCCGATTCTGCTGATGAGCATGTTGTGTCTGCTATATGCACACGATCTGCCCAAGCTGCGGCTGACCCTGCACGACCAGTGGCTGATGATGAAAGAACGCCATACCTGGTATATCTGCCTGCTTTACCTCAGCAGCTATGGCACTTTCATCGGCTTTTCCGCCGCTTTCCCGCTATTGGCCCATGCCCTGTTCCCGCAGGTGAATGCCACACCCTATCTGTTTCTGGGGCCGATGATCTGCGCGCTGGCCCGCCCCATTGGCGGCTGGTGCGGCGACCGCATCGGCGGCGGCATCACCACCCTGATGTGCAATCTGGTGATGGCGCTGGCTACGCTGGGCATTCTGTTCAGCCTGCCGGGCGACAGCGATGGCGGCAGCTTCAGCCTGTTTCTGGTGTCCATGCAGCTGATTTTCTTTGCCGCCGGCGTGGGCAATGGCTCGTCCTATCAGCTGTCGCCCAAGGTATTCCTGATCGAGGCTGGACGGCAGGCCAGGGATAGCGGCGAAAGCGTAGCCGATGCCTATGCCCGCGGTGGCCGCCGTGGCGTTGCCGCCATGAGCATCAGTTCGGTATCGGCCACGCTGGGCGGCTTTTTCATTCCCAAGGCCTTTGGCAATGCGCTGGACTGGTTTGCCAGCTTTGTTCCGGCATTTTTGCTGTTTCTGGCTTTTTATCTGGTTTCGATGGCGGTAGCATGGTGGCAATACGCCCGCCCACGCGCCAGCATGCGTTGCTGAGCCCCAAAGACCAACCGTGAAGCCTGTTATCTTTCTGCCCCGCTCCAGGCTGTCCACCGCCTTGCTGTTGTCCGGCCTGCTGCATGGCACATTGCTGTTCGGGCTGGCCCCTGCCCTGCTGCACACACCGCCGCCGCTACCCGCCGCCTTGCAATTGCAATTACACGCCGCTCCCGCCCCGACAGCCACCAAGGCCAGGGCAACCGGGGCAGCCAGCCCGCCGCCGCTGCACAGCACGATGCACAGCCCTCATGCGGCAATGACGCCGCCAGCCATTACACGGGAGCAGCCACCGGCGGACGTCAGCCCGCATCCGGCGGCCACTGCTAACCCGGCTGCAACAGTCAGCGCGGCACCGGGCAGCACCATGACCAATACTGGCGAGGGCAGCAACGCCAAACCTGCAAGCAGCGGGGCAAGCGTGCATCAGCCTGCGCTGTACCGCTCGGCCTATCTGCATAACCCCGAACCACCTTATCCGGAACGTTCGCGCGAACTGGGCGAGCAAGGCCGGGTGATGTTGCAGGTGCGGGTCAGTGCCGAAGGGCGTGCACTGCAAGTGGAAGTGATCGGCCACAGCCACAGCCGTCGTCTGGACGAAGCCGCCCGGCAAGCCGTGGCTGACTGGCGCTTCATTCCGGCACGGCAGGGTGGGGTGGCGATCGAGTCCAGCCTGCAAGTGCCCATTACCTTCTCGCTGCAAGCGCCCTGACCGGGCCACCAGGCATGAAAAAAGCCGCCGGCAGTCAGACTGCGGGCGGCTTTCTGGCCGATCTGGCGTATGGCTTATTACTTCAACGCATGGATGGCCGGCAGGTTACGCCAGGCACCACGTACGTCCATGCCATAACCGAATACATAACGGTCCGGCACGTCCAGGCCGACAAAGTCAGCAGCAATCGGCTTGTCCTTGGGGATCAGCTTGTTGGCAAACACGCCGCTGTAGAACTCCTTGGCGCCCATGCCCATCACCTTGTCGCGGATGGCAGCCATGGTGTGGCCTTCATCCAGAATGTCGTCCAGCACCAGTACCACGCGGTCCTGTACATCTTCTTTCGGAGCCTGTTTCCAAACCAGTTCGCCGCCATGGGTCTTGTCGCCATAGCGGGATACGTGCACATAGTCGAAATCCAGCGGGAAGTTCAGACGCGGCAGCAGCTGACCGGTAAACACCACGGCACCGCCCATCACGGACAGCACCAGCGGGTAGGTTTCACCCAGCTTGGCAGTGATTTCTTCTGCCATGCGATCGACGGCTGCGCTCACTTGTTCGGCAGTGAACAGAATGTCCGAACTGTTGATCAGGCCGCGGGCTTCGGCAATGTTAGGCATGTTGGCTCCTAGAGAAAATGCAAACGCCGCTCCGTCGCTGGAGCGGCGTGATGGTTAATAATGGATCAGCCCTGCAGTTCTTGCAGATAAGCCGAGAAATCTTTTGCTACTTCATGGTGCTTCAGGCCGTAGCTGACCGTGGCTTTCAGATAACCGAGCTTGGAACCGCAATCGAAGCGGGTTCCCTTGAACGGCAGCGCCAGTACTGCTTCTTCTTTCAGCAAGGCGGCAATACCGTCAGTCAGCTGGATTTCACCACCGGCACCCGGCGTGGTATTCAGCAATTTGTCGAAAATGCGCGGGGTGAGGATGTAACGCCCCACCACGGCCAGATTGGACGGTGCCACATCCGGATGCGGCTTTTCCACAATGCTGACCACGCGCTGCCGGCCATGCGGCTGGCTGCTGACTTCCACAATGCCGTAAGAGCCGGTTTCTTCGCGCGCCACGGTTTCCACGCCCAGCACCGAGCTGTGGGTGGTATCGAACAGGCTGACCATTTGCTCCATGGCACCGACTTCGCCATCAATCAGGTCGTCCGCCAGAATCACGGCAAACGGCTCGTCCCCCACCACCGGGCGGGCGCACAGTACCGCATGCCCCAGGCCCAGTGCCTCGGACTGACGGATGTAGATGCAGCTGACCGACGGCGGAATGATGCCGCGCACCGTGTCCAGCAGCTTCTGCTTGTTCTTGTTTTCCAGCTCGGTTTCCAGCTCGTAGGCCTTGTCGAAATGATCCTCGATGGAGCGCTTGTTACGACCGGTGATGAAAATCAGCTCGGTAATACCGGCGGCAATGGCCTCTTCCACCGCATACTGGATCAGTGGTTTGTCCACCACTGGCAGCATTTCTTTGGGACTGGCCTTGGTTGCCGGCAAAAAACGGGTGCCAAGACCGGCAACCGGGAATACAGCCTTGCTGATTTTTTTCATCGTCGTAAAAAGTCTTCAATTGAAAATATTTCTGACTGGCGCGCATTCTATACCTGACTTGCACGCCGCTCCAAACAACAACTCAACAGGGGTGCCACTGACGCAGCGTTTTTGCCACGCTGTCAATCAGTGGCGGCCAGTCGCCCGGTATCTGCTGACGACAGATACGCATGCTGGCATACCAGGGTGACACTTCTGCGCTGGCCATGAAAAACGGTGCGCTTTCCGCCCGCATCAACACCCACACCGGCTTGCCCAATGCACCGGCCAGGTGTACCACCGAGGTGTCGACGCTGATCACCAGATCCAGCTGTTCGATAATGGCGGCAGTGTCGGCGAAATCGCCGATCTGCACTGCATGGACACGTCCTTGCAATTCATCCGGCAGCGCGCCCAGTTGCAGCGAGACAAAATCCACCTGCGGCATGTCCAGCAAGGGCAGGAACTGCGCAAGCGGCACCGATTTGTTCTGGCGGCCATGATCGGCAATGCCCACGCCCCAGCTGCCGGTTTCCCAGACTATCCCCACCCGCAGGCGGCCAGCCTGTCTGGCTGGCAAATGCTGCTCCTGCGCGGCACACAACGCAGGATCTGCCTGCAGATAGGGTTGGTCGGACAAGGTGTCCAGGGTGACATCCAGCCGCAGCGGCAAGGACATCAGCGGAATCTGCCAGTCGTAGGCTGGCGGGGTATCTTCCAGCGGCACCAGGTCAATGCCTTCCAGCTGCCCGAACAGGCGCAGGCAGGCCGTCTGGCAGGCCAGCGTAATGCGGGCCGCCGGGTGCTGCTGACGCAACACGGGCAGGAAGCGTGCCATTTGCAGGGTATCGCCCAGGCCTTGCTCGGCCCACACCAGCAAGTGCTGCTCGCCCAGCGGCTGGCCTTGCCAGGCATGTTCGCGGTAACGCGGCTGCATGATGGTGCGCCAGCGCTGTTCGTACAGCGGCCAGGCTGCGCGGTACTCACCTTGCAGCAGCAAGGCCACCGACAGGTTAAAACCAAGGTAAGCGTCGTCCGGCTGCAGTTCCAGACCCTGACGATAGGCACTCACCGCTTCATCCAGCCGCAAGGCGCAAGTCAGGGCATTGCCCAGATTGTTCAGCCGTCCGCCACTGGCGCCGGCCAGTTGCAAGGCATTCTGGTGGCAAACCACGGCATCGTCGTAACGCAGCGCGTATTGCAGCACCACGCCCAGATTGCTCCAGGCCTCGGCATGCTGCGGCTCGGCCTGCAACACTTCCAGCAGCAGGTTTTCCGCCAGGGTCAGTTCACCCAGTTCCTTCAGCAGCACGGCCAGATTGCATTTGATATTGCTGGAAGACGGATTCAGGCCGGCGGCAGCCAGATAATCCTCCAGCGCCTGCGGGTACTGTTTCAGCCGCATATGGGCGGTGCCTCGGTTGAACAAGGCCTGCCAGTCCTGCGGATTGTGCTGCAGGCAGCTACTGAAGGCGGCAATGGCCTGCTCTTGCTGATCGGCTGCCACCAGACGGTTGCCGCGCTCGAATGCCGTTTCGCGCATGATGTCCCTTTCAGTCCGCGGTTTGCTGCAGCATGGCTTGCAGGCCGGCTTCATCCAGAATGGCAATGCCCAGCTCTTCAGCCTTGGCCAGCTTGCTGCCGGCTTCGGCCCCCGCCACCACGAAATGGGTCTTTTTCGATACGCTGCCCGCCACCTTGCCACCGGCGGCCTCAATCAGCGCCTTGGCTGCATCGCGTGACAATGTGGGCAGGGTGCCGGTCAGCACGAAGGTTTTGCCGTCAAACAGCGGATTGGCAGCTGCCGTCTCGGATGGCAATTGCGCCAGAATCTCGTCGCGCAAGGCAGATAGTGCTTGCAGGCCGCTGCGCTGGGCCGGGACATCCAGCCAGTCGGCCAGCGCGTTGATGACTTCGGCCGGCAATTGCAACAGCAGTAGCTGACGTCTTTCCATGCGTGCCAGTTGCGCGAGCCCGCTGACCTGGGCCGCCAGTTGCTGGCTGCGCACCTCGGTCAGCCGTGGAATATCCAGCCTTGCCAGCAAGGCCGCCGGTTCCAGCCGCTCTGCCAGCTTGGCAGACGGGGCGTGCTCGTCGGCCGGGCTGACATACTGCAACAGGGCATCCAGTGCCGCTTCGTTATTGGCTTCGGCAAAAAAGTCGGCCAGCGATTGCGCCACCACACCGCCAATATCGGGCAGCGCGGCAAACAGGGCGGCAGGCGCACGGCGGATCAGCGCCAGTGAGCCCAACCAGTCGGCCAGTGTCTTGGCGGTGGACTCACCCACATGGCGAATGCCCAGTGCAAACAACAAGCGCGCCAGCGGCGGAGTACGACTGGCGGCAATGGCCTCCAGCAGGTTTTCTGCCCATTTGCTGGCCACCTTGCCGGCTTTCACCGTTTCTGGCGTCACGCCTTCGTCTTCATCGGCCCGGCGTTTCATTTCCAGCAGATCATCCAGCGTCAGGCGGTACAGGTCCGCCACGCTGTGCACATAGCCATACTCCACCAGCTTGTCGATATAACGCTCGCCCAGGCCATCGATATCCATCATGCGCCGGCCGGCAAAATGCTGGATAGCCTGGCTGCGCTGCGCCTGAC
>NZ_JAELUD010000123.1:0-5805 GCF_016429185.1 Aquitalea sp. ASV11 | reverse complement strand
GGGCAGGAAAAGAAACCTGAGCGCGATGCCATGGCGGATATCCCACCAGACATCCTGCTAACCAACTTCATGATGCTGGAGTACATCCTCACCCGATTCGACGATGTAGATCGACGGGTAGTGGACCACTGCGAAGGACTGGAATTCTTGGTGCTGGATGAACTCCACACCTACCGGGGTCGCCAAGGGGCCGACGTTGCTCTGCTCGTTCGCCGCTTACGCGAACGACTCAAAGCCGACAAGCTAGTATGCATCGGCACTTCCGCCACGATGTCGAGCGCAGGTACCCAGACTGATCGCAATCGCACGGTTGCAGAGGTCGCCACCAAACTGTTTGGCACCCAGATCAGCGAGCACGATGTGATTGGCGAAACTCTTGAGCGCGTCACTGACCCACTCAAGGATGTTGCTGCCATCACTGCAGACCTGCCTACAGCGGTTAGCCGTGAGCAGTTCGACTGGCCCGATTTTGAGGCCTTTCAACGAGACCCCTTGTCAATCTGGGTCGAACTCAACCTAGGTATCGAGTTGCCCGATCAAGAACCGCCCCGGCGTGCTAAGCCCAAGACCCTTCAGGCCGCCAGTGATGATTTGGCCCGTGATGCGAACTGCGACGTGGCATTGGCCCGAGCAGCGTTGCAACGCTTCCTCGTGGCCGCGCACGATGTGAGAACACCCCAAGGGCGTCCACCCTTTGCGTTCAAGCTGCACCAGTTCATCAGTGGCCCTGGCAAAGTGCTCACCACGCTGGAGGCCCCAGGCCAGCGTCATATTACCCTGGATGCTCAACGCTTTGCCCCCGGACGGCAAGACGAAGGTGTGCACCTCTATCCGGCTCACTTCTGCCGTGATTGCGGTCAGGAGTACCTACCCGTTTGGCAGTCTGGACAACGGCCTACCACCTACCTGCCGCGAGAGATCGACGACGTCGGTGCCGATGACAACGAAGATGCCAGCTATGGGTTTCTTTGCCCGGTCAAGGGCGATCAGCAATACGGCGGTCAGATCGATGACCTGCCTGAGACCTGGCTGGACCTGAGCCGCGAAGAGGCAAAGGTCAAACCTGCTTACCGAAAAGCCGTTCCCTACCATGTGGCCGTAGGCCCTGAAGGACATGAGGGCTCGGGCGAGAACTTCTGGTTTATCCCTGGTAAGTTCCGCTTCTGCTTGAGCTGTGGCGTGATCCACGAGGCACACGGCAAGGATGCCAATCGCCTGTCCAGTCTGTCTGGCGAGGGACGCTCTTCGGCCACGACCATGATCGCGCTGAGTGCCTTGCAGCAACTCTTCGCCTTGCCCGATCCAGTGCCTGGTCAACCTGATCCACGCAAGCTCCTGGGGTTCACCGACAACCGGCAGGATGCCGCCCTACAAGCTGGCCACTTCAACGACTTCATCTTCTTGTTGACTCTGCGCGCGGGCTTGATCGGCGCGCTCCAAGAAAACGCGGGCGTGCTCAACGAAGAGCAACTTGCAGACGCCGTGTTCAAGGCGCTGGGCTTTCAACAGGTGGAGCAAAGCATCCTGGTGGAATACCTGCGGTCCCCAAAACTCATGGGCCTTGCACGGCAAGAAGCACAGCGCACCCTGCGCTTCATCATTGCCTATCGCCTGTTGCGTGACCTCCGTCGTGGCTGGCGCTACAACAACCCCAACCTCGATCAGCTCGGCCTGTTGGCGATTCGCTACCGCGGGCTCGACGAGTTCTGCGCTGATTCCAGCGTATTCATGGACCACAGCGTGCTGTCCAGGCTCAACTCCACACATCGGGCCCGGCTGAGCGAACTGCTGTTCGACCACCTACGCCGCCACCTGTGCCTCGAAACCCGGTACCTTGATCCTGTTGAGCAAGACAAAGCTCGCACCAGCGGACACACCTATCTCACCGAGCGCTGGGCCTTTGCCCCCGATGAAAAACTCGAAACAGGTCGCTACCTGATCCTTGGTAAGCGCCCAGAATACAAGGGCAAACCACGCACGGATCTCATCACGGGTGGTGCGCGTTCGCGCCTGATGCGCCTGATCAAGACCTCCAGCTTCTGGCAAGACACAGTTTTCGCCAACGAGGTCAAACGCTGGAAGGACGCTGAGTGGGTGGAGCTCATCGAGGCCATGCTTCGCGCGGCAGGTAATTACGGCTATGTACAGAGGCATGCCATTGATGCGCAGTTGGCGGGCTGGCGCCTGAACGCCGCCGCTTTGGATTGGTGCCTGATCACCGAGCAACCTCTGGGCGACGACAGCCGAGTCAACATCTTCTTCCGTGAGCTGTACCTGAGCGTGGCAGATTTGCTGCGTCTGCCATCGCACCCTCTGTTTGAGTTCGAAGCCCAAGAGCACACGGCGCAAGTCGATGCTCCTCGCCGACAACTGCTGGAGCAGCGCTTCCGCTACACGGACAAAGACCGGAATGACTGGTCTCAGAACCCTGCACATGAGGCCCCGCTGGAGCGCCTCCCTGTCATGTTCTGCTCGCCGACCATGGAGCTGGGGGTGGACATTTCCGCCCTCAACACGGTGTACCTGCGGAACATGCCCCCCACACCCGCCAATTACGCGCAGCGCAGTGGCCGTGCTGGTCGCTCGGGCCAGCAGGCTCTCGTGGTGACCTACTGTGCAGCGCTTAGTCCGCACGACCAGTGGTTCTTCCACCACGCCAACGACATGGTCCACGGTGTGGTCCGTGCGCCGACGCTTGATCTGGCCAACCGAGACCTCGTAGACAGCCATCTTCAAGCCGTGTGGCTGGCCAGCACACAGACCCCGCTGGACGCCAGCATCGCGCCGATGCTCGACCTGGACCAGCCCGGCAAACCGCTCAAGCAGAGCTACCAAGACGCCTTCAATGCACCCTGTGTGCGTGAACGCGCCTTGGTTAGTGCTCAGCGCGTGGTGGATCAGCTTCTGACCGAGTTGAACGGTAGCCATTGGTTTTCAAAGGAGTACGTTCAGCATGTCATTGAGCGTGCGCCTCAACAGTTCTCGGGTGCCTTGGAACGCTGGCGGGTCCTGTTCGATGCCACGCGGCAGCAAATGAACATGGCCGACCAGATCGTCAAGAGCCACACAGCCTCCCACGCTGAGCGCCAGAATGCCCAGCGCCGCTATGGGGATGCTGCTCGCCAGTACGCCGTTCTGCTCAAGTCAGGCAACAGCCAGAACACCGACTTTTACACCTACCGCTACCTGGCCAGCCAGGGCTTCTTGCCAGGCTATAACTTCCCTCGCCTGCCTCTCATGGCCTGGATTCCCGCACGCGGCGGCCAAACCACCAATGGCAAAGACGACGAGGGCAGCATGGTCAGCCGCCCGCGTTTCCTGGCACTGTCCGAGTTCGGTCCACGCAGCCTCATCTACCACCAAGGTCGCATGTACCGTGTGGTGCGCGCCAAGCTCAATGTGGGCAATGCCGATCACATTTCGGGCAACAGCCAACTCTCAACGATCACGTCCTTGGTGTGCAGCCAATGCGGCTACGGTCACCTGGGTGAGCCCGGAGGTGGTCAGCCTCTGGTCAACCGCTGCGAGAACTGCGATGCCCTGCTGACGGAAACCGATTGGGTGCGTGAGCTCTACCGCATCGAGACCGTCGAAACCCTGCCGGTTGAGCGCATTTCGATCAACGACGAAGACCGTCAACGCCAAGGCTTCGAGCTGCAAACCACCTACCGTTTTCTACCGGGGCCTGACGGCAAGATCCAAAAGCAGAAGGCCGATGTCTTGCAGGGTGAAGAAACTCTGGCTGAGCTTAGCTACGCACCAGCCGCACGCATCTGGCGCATCAATCGTGGGTGGCGCCGCCGCAAGGACAAAGAGCAACTAGGCTTTTACATCAACCCTATCACAGGCACCTGGAGCAAACAGGACGCCCCCGACGCGGGTGAAGACAACGGCAACGACGATGCACTCATGGACAAGGTACCCAACCAGCGCATCGTCCCCTTTGTTGAAGACCACCGCAATCTGTTGATCCTGGCGCCGGTGCACGCGCTGCCGCTGGAGGCCATGGCCACGCTGCAAGCCGCGCTCAAGCGTGGCATCGAGATGACCTTCCAAATCGAAGAGTCGGAGCTGGTCGCCGAGCCCTTGCCGAAGCTGGACGCACGCCGCGCGCTGCTGTTCTACGAGGCTGCCGAGGGCGGCGCGGGTGTGCTCACCCGGCTGGCCAACGACGCTGCCAGCCTGGCTTTGGTGGCGCAGAACGCACTGCGCCTCCTACATCACCGAGACCCGGCCGATGGCATTTGGCGTTTGGAAGACTTGCCCGAGCTGGAACAGACCGACGACCTTGGCAACCATATTTGCGAGGCGGGCTGCTACCAGTGCCTGCTCTCGTACTTCAATCAGCCAGACCACGAGCACATCAACCGTCGTAACCAGGAAGCACTGAAGCTGCTGGTGGCCATGGCCAATGCTCAGGTAAAGCTACGCCCTGCAAATGACGTCGCACCGGCCGTATCTGCTGGTGGCGAGGCAACTTCAGCCGATGGCACCCCTGAAGCACGCTGGCTGGCTGCCTTGCATGCGGCAGGCCTGGCCGCGCCCGACGCCTTGAGCGTCTCCGTCAACCAAGGAGCTGCCATCGCTGCCGCGCAGTACAAGGCCGCACGCGCCCTGGTGTTTCTCAACAAACTCGACGCCACCACCACCGCCATGTTGCAAGACAAAGGCTGGCAGGTGCTGGACTTCTCTGACCCCGAATCTTGGTCCGCCCGTTTCGCCGAACACACGGCCGTGTTTGGCACAACCGGCTGACGCCCCGGACTGCTCCCATGACCACACTTGAACACGACTTCCTGCCAGGCAACCTGGTTCGCGCCCGAGGCCGCGAATGGGTAGTGCAGACCGATTCGCGCCGCGACTGGCTGCGCCTGCGCCCGCTGGGCGGGGCTGAAGACGAGACCATCGCTCTGATCCCCGAGCTGGAACTGGCACCAGTTGAGCACGCAACCTTCGACCTGCCAGATCCCGCCCTGGCGGGCAACCACGCGGCGGCCATTCTGCTGCGCGACGCATTGCGCCTCACCTTGCGCGCCGGTGCTGGTCCCTTCCGCTCGTTCGGCAACATCGCTGTGGAGCCCCGCGGCTACCAACTGGTACCCTTACTGATGGCCTTGCGCTTGTCCACTGTTCGGCTACTGATTGCAGACGACGTGGGCATTGGCAAAACCGTCGAAGCCGGCCTGATTGCCCGCGAATTGATGGATCGTGGTGAGATCACTCGCTTGGCCGTGCTGTGCCCGCCGCACCTGGTCGAGCAGTGGCAATCCGAGCTGGAGACCCGCTTCAACCTGCACGCGGTGCCCCTCACTGCGGCATCGGCAGCGCGGGTGGAGCGCGAGCTGCCCCACGGCGTGGCCTTGTTCGATCACCACCCTGTGGTCGTTGTGAGCCTGGACTACATCAAGAGCGAGCGCAATCGCGAACAGTTCCTCGCCACCGCACCCGAATGCATCATCGTAGACGAGGCTCACACCTGCGCCAGCAGCGGTGCAGGCAAGCAACTGCGCTTCGAGCTTTTGCAACGCCTTGCCAAGGATGAGCACCGTCACCTGATCCTGCTCACAGCCACGCCCCACTCGGGTGACGAAGTTGCGTTCTATAACCTTTTGTCATTACTGGATCAGCGCTTCCTGGCGTTGCAGGGACGCATGTCAACCAGCGACCCGCTGCGCCAAGAGCTGGCACGCCACTTCGTTCAACGCCGCCGCAAAGACATTGCAGAGTGGCAGGCCGAAACCCAAGACGGTCGCGGCTTTGCTCGGCGCATGAAAACCGAGCTTACCTATCAGCTCAGTGGTGATT
>NZ_JAELUD010000122.1:0-5919 GCF_016429185.1 Aquitalea sp. ASV11 | reverse complement strand
GTATGTGGTTTCCAGCTGGAAGCTGGACAGCTCCAGCACCCACACGTCCGGCTGCTTGCCGGATTGTTCGCGTTCCAGCAGGGCTTCCAGTACCGCCAGGCCGATATTGCCGGCCACGATGGTATCCAGCCCGGCCTGCTGACACAGATGGCCGACCAGGCTGGTGACGGTGGTCTTGCCATTGGAACCGGTAATGGCAATCACCTTGCTGCCATTGCCCTTGATGGCGCGGGCCAGCAGTTCCACATCGCCCACCACTTCGCCACCGGCGCGACGGAAAGCATCCACAGCCGGGTTCTTCAGCGGTACGCCGGGGCTGAGCACCAGCATGTCGACACCGGCAAAGGTGCTGGCATCGAATGCGCCGACGCGCAGTTCGGCATCCCGCACATGGCGCTGCAGTTCGGCCACGCGCTCGGGGGCGGGCTTGCTGTCGGCCACCACCACGCGTGCACCATGGGCAGCCAGATAGCGCGCGGCAGCCAGCCCCGAGCCTCCCAGCCCCACTACCGCGATGTGTCGATCAGCAAAGTTCATGAGCCCTTGTCCTTAACGCAATTTCAGTGAAGCCAGGCCAGCGAGCACCAGCATCATGGTGACAATCCAGAAGCGCACCACCACCTGTGTTTCCTTCCAGCCCTTCAATTCGTAGTGGTGATGCAGCGGTGCCATGCGGAACACGCGCTTGCCGGTCAGCTTGAACGAAGCCACCTGGATCATCACCGACAGTGCTTCCATCACGAACAGACCGCCCATGATGAACAGCACGATTTCCTGACGCACAATCACCGCCACGGTGCCCAATGCCGCGCCTAGCGCCAGTGCGCCGACATCACCCATGAACACCTGCGCCGGGTAGGCGTTGAACCACAAGAAGCCCAGACAAGCCCCGCAGATGGCGGCACAGAACACCACCACCTCATGCGCACCGGGAATGAAGGGCAGGCCCAGATATTTGGAAAACACCACGTGACCGGCCACGTAAGCGAAGATGGACAGGCCGGAAGCCACCATCACCACTGGCAGCGCTGCCAGGCCATCCAGGCCGTCGGTCAGGTTGACCGCATTGGAGGTGCCGACAATCACCAGATAGGTCAGCACGCAGAAGCCGACCACGCCCAGCGGGTAGGCCACGGTCTTGAAGAAGGGCACGATGAACTCGGTGGAGGCCGGCAGCTTGGCGGTAGCAATCAGGAAAATACCCGCCGCAATGGCGATGGTGGATTGCCATACCATCTTGAATTTGGCCGACACGCCTTTCGGGTCCTTGTACACCACCTTGCGCCAGTCGTCGTAAAAGCCCAGCGCACCGGTACCCAGCATCACCGCCAGCAGCAGCCAGACGTATTTGTTGGACAGATCAGCCCACAGCAAGGTGGTGATGGTGATAGACAGCATGATCAGCGAACCGCCCATGGTCGGCGTACCGGCCTTGACCAGATGGCTTTGCGGACCGTCGTTGCGCACGGCCTGACCGACTTTCAGCTCGGTCAGCTTGCGGATCACCCACGGCCCCATCAGCAGCGAGATGGTCAGCGAGGTAAGCGCCGCCATCACCGCACGCAGGGTGACGTAGTAGACAACGTTGAAAGTCCGGATATGAGAACCCAGCAGATCGGCTAGCCAGAGCAGCACCTTACACTCCCTCTTCTTGTTGTTTTGCGGTCGTCAGGTGTTCCACCACCCGTTCCATACGCATGAAGCGTGAGCCTTTCACCAGCACGGAAGCTCCCGCTTGCAAATTGGCGTCCAGCCAGCTGGCCAACGCCGTGAAATCATCAAAACTGTGTGCGCCGTCGCCAAAGGCGGCGGCAGCGTGATGGCTGAGTTCGCCCAGCGTCACCAGCTGTGCAATGCCGCGCAGGCGGGCGTGCTCGCCCACCTCGGCATGCATTTGCGCTGCAGTCTCGCCCAGCTCGCCGATATCACCCATGACAAAGCAGTGCGGTGCGGGCAAACCGGCCAGCACGTCGATACCGGCTTTCATCGAATCCGGATTCGCGTTGTAGCTGTCGTCAATCACCACGCCGCCGTGACGGCCGGTTTTCTGTTGCAGACGACCCTTGGCATTGCCGAACACCGCCAGACCGGCAGCAATGGCCGCCAGCGGCACGTCCACCGCCAGCGCCATGGCCGCAGCGGCCAGCGCATTGCGCACATTGTGTTCGCCCGGTGCCGGCAGGCTGATGGCCTGCTCGCCTTGCGGGCTGCACAGGGTAAAGCGGCTGCCCAGTGCCTGCAGGCTGATGTCACGCGCACTGATGTCCGCCTGCTGCTGCAGGCCGAAGCTGCAGATGCGGTACGTACCGGCAGCAGCACGGAACAGCGCAATATTGGCGTCATCGGCATTGACGATGGCCACGCCGTCCGCTGGCAGGCCGGAGAAGATTTCCGCCTTGGCACGGGCGATGTCGGCGGTATCGGCAAAATGGCCGATGTGGGCACGCATGGCATTGTTGACCAGTGCCACTTGCGGACGGGCCAGGCTGCTCAGATAAGTCAGCTCGCCGTGGTGGTTCATGCCCATTTCCAGCACCGCATAGCGGTGGGCGGGCTTCAGCCCCAGCAAGGTCAGCGGCAGGCCGATATCGTTGTTGAAATTACCGGCGGTAGCGTGCACCGCCTGCTCCCCGGCATGGGCCTTGAGAATGGCGCTGAGCATTTCCTTGACCGTGGTCTTGCCGTTGGAGCCGGTAATGCCCACGCGCAGTGCCGGCAGGGCGGCGGCCCAGCCTGCGGCCAGACGGCCCAGCGCCAGCCGGGTGTCATCCACCTTGATCAGGCTGGCGTTGTCGAGCGCAAAGTCGTCTGCCACCAGCGCAGCGACAGCGCCACGCGCCAGTACATCGGCCACAAAGTCGTGTGCATCAAAACGCTCGCCCTTGAGCGCGACAAACAAATCGCCCGGCTGCACGGCACGGCTGTCGGTCACCACGCGGCTCAGACGGGCTTGACCGTCTACACCACTCAGTGTGCCGACGGCCCAGTGCGCGGCCTGCTGCAAGGTCATCATGCCTTGTCTCCCCAGGCCGTCAGCGCTTCTTCGGCAATGCGGAAATCGGAGAACGGGTGTTTCACACCGCCGATATCCTGGTATTCCTCGTGACCCTTGCCGGCAATCAGCACGATATCGCCCGCCTGAGCCTGACTCACCGCCCAGTGAATGGCGGCGGCGCGGTCGGCTTCAACATGGCCGGGGTGGCTCATGCCCGCCAGAATGTGGTCGATGATGGTTTGCGGGTTTTCGGTACGCGGATTGTCGCTGGTCACCACCGCCACATCGGCGATGCGCTCGGCGATTTCGCCCATCATCGGGCGCTTGCCCGGATCGCGGTCGCCACCGCAACCGAACACGCAATACAGCTTGCTGCCTGCCGGACGGATGTCGGCCAGTGTGGCCAGTGCCTTTTCCAGCGCATCCGGGGTATGGGCGTAATCAATCACCACCAGTGGTTCGTGACTGCCGCCAATGCTCTGCATGCGGCCACGCGCCGGCTGGATGCGTGCCATCACGGCGGCGGCATCAGTCAGACTGATGCCGTTGACACACAGGGTAGCGAGACACGCCAGCAGGTTGCTGGCATTGAACCGCCCTACCAGACCGGTACGTACCTCTACCTCGCCCCATGGCGTGGTAACCCGCAGTTGCAGGCCATCCAGATTTGCCGTCAGGCTGAGCGGACGCACATCGCCCTGGGTCAGGCCGTAGCTCACCACCTGGGTATGGCTGGCATCAATGTCCTGCACCAGCTGGCGCCCAAACGGGTCATCCACATTGATGACCGCATGCCTGAGGCCTTCCCAGTGGAACAGCTTGGCCTTGGCCGCGCCGTAGGCTTCCATGCTGCCGTGGTAGTCCAGATGGTCACGGGTCAGGTTGGTGAATACTGCGGTGGCAAAGCTCACGCCATTCACCCGTGCCTGATCCAGGCCATGGCTGGATACTTCCATGGTCACCACATGCGCGCCCTGACGACGGTATTCGGCCAGCTTTTGCTGTACGGTGACCGGGTCCGGTGTGGTGTGCGTGGTTTGGGTCAGTTCGCCATAAAAACCGTTACCGACGGTGCCGATCAAGGCGGCTTTCTGGCCCAGCAAGGAAAACGCCTGCGCCAGCCAGTGGGAAATGGAAGTCTTGCCATTGGTGCCGGTAATGCCGATCACCGTCATCGCCTGGCTGGGTTGGCCATAGACATGGGCCGCCACCATGCCAGCCCGCTCGCGCAGGGCGGGGACAGGCAGGTTGGGGATTTGCCAGTCCGGATTCCAGCTGAATCCGTCGGCGGCGTCCCACAGCACGGCAGCCGCACCTTTTTCCAGCGCAGCAGCAATGAAGTCGCGGCCATCGGTGTATTCACCGCGGCAGGCCAGGAAGACATCGCCGGGCAATACACGGCGACTGTCCGCTTCCACCCGTTTGATGGGGAAGCCCAGCTGGTTCAGTTCTGCCGGATCCCAGTCCGGCAAGCTTGTCAGGCGACTTTTCATGTTCTGTTTCTTCAAAAATCCGCAGGGACCGGAGTGGAATCCGGCAGCAAGCTGTTATTGGACGGCTCGTCCGGCTGCACATTCAGCACGCGTAGCGCGCCGCCAGCCACCTGGGAAAACACCGGTGCGGAAATGGCACCGCCGTAGTATTTGCCGGCCGTGGGTTCGTCAATCATCACGGCCACGATCAGTTTGGGGTTCTTGCCCGGGGCAAAGCCGATGAACAGTGCGCGGTGCTTGTTGGCCACATAGGTGCGGCCTTCCAGCTTGCGCGCGGTACCGCTCTTGCCGCCAATGCTGTAACCGATAATGCGGCCACCGACGGCACCGCCACCCGGCTCGCTGTTGGCAACCAGCAGATCGTGCATTTCGTGCGCGGTTTTTTCGGCCAGTACCCGCTTGCCCGGCATCGGGTTATTGGTCTTGTACAGCGAGATGGGCAACATCACGCCATCATTGGTAAAGATGGTGTAGGCACGCGCCATCTGGATCAGGCTGACCGACACGCCATAACCAAAGGACATGGTGGCCTGTTCGATGGGCCGCCAGTTTTTCCAGTCACGCAGGCGTCCGGCCGCCTCGCCAGGAAAGCCGGTATTGGGGGCACGGCCAAAGCCCAGCGAATCGTAATAAGTCCAGAAATCCTGCGGGCTGCTCATCAAGGCCAGCTTGCTGGTGCCGACGTTGGACGACTTCTGGATGATGCCCAGAATGTTCAGGCTGGCTTGTGGCGACACATCACGGATGGTGGCAGGGCCAATCATGTAAGAATGGGTGTCCAGCACCGAGTTGACGGTGGTCTTGCCATGTTCCAGCGCCAGAGAAATCGACAGCGGCTTCATGGTGGAACCCGGCTCGAACAGGTCGATGACCGCACGGTTGCGCAGCATTTCCGGCGTGGTGCCTACCCGGTTATTGGGGTTGAACGAAGGGTAGTTGGCCAGTGCCAGCAACTCGCCGGTCTTGGCATCCAGCACCACCACACTACCGGCCTTGGCCTTGTTCTCTTCCACTGCCGCCTTGATTTCGCGGTAGGCCAGATACTGGATGCGATGATCCACCGCCAGGGCCAGGGTCTGTCCGTCCTTGGGCGGTTCAATGGCGGCGACATCTTCAATGATGTGACCACGGCGATCCTTGATCACCACGCGACGGCCATCCTTGCCGGCCAGCATTTTTTCGCGCGCCAGCTCCACCCCTTCCTGGCCTTTGCCATCCACCCCGGTGAAGCCGATGATGTGGGAGATGATTTCGCCAGCAGGGTAAAAACGGCGGTATTCCTGCTGTTTGGCAATACCCGGAATGCCCAGCGCCATCACCTTGTCGGCGATTTCAGGATTGATCTGGCGCTTGATGTAAACGAATTCTTTCTTGCGGTCGGACAGTTTGGTGGCCAGCTCTTCCGGGCTGATGTCCAAAAGGCTGCCCAGC
>NZ_JAELUD010000121.1:0-5993 GCF_016429185.1 Aquitalea sp. ASV11 | reverse complement strand
ATTCTGTTTTTTAAAGAGCGGTGCAGGTCGCTGCGTTTCGTTTCCGTCGCTGCGTTGTCTGCTGAGGAGGCGAACTATACCGCCCTGACCCACCCTCGTCAACACTTTGTGCGAAGAAATCTGCAGGATTTGCCAAAATTCCGCCCCGCTGCGCGCTAAGTCACTGAACGGTAATACTTTATGAAATTCGGGTTTCATGACTGTTTTGCTGCGGGTGCACAGCCAGCGGCGCACTGGCGCCCTTCCTGACGCTGACCCACGAGGGAAACTGGCGCAAAAAGCTGGTTTCGCCGCCGACACAGGCAGCAAAAAGCCCGGCTGGGCCGGGCTTTTTGTATCAGGGACTACTGGATAGCTGTATCAGCTACGGTAGTCGGCATTGATTTTCACATAGTCATAAGAGAAGTCGCAGGTCCAGACCGTGGCCTGTGCCGCACCACGCCCCAGTACCACGCGAACGGTGATTTCGCTTTGGCTCATCACGCGCTGACCATCTTCTTCCTTGTATTCCGGGTTGCGGCCGCCATTGCAGGCTACCAGAACATCATCGAGATACAAGGAGAGGCGATCGACATCCAGATCGCTGACACCGGCGTAGCCGATAGCGCACAGCAAACGGCCCAGGTTCGGGTCGGAGGCGAAGAAGGCCGTCTTGACCAGCGGCGAGCGGGCGATGGCGTAGGCCACGTCCTTGCACTCGGCAACGGAGCGGCCGCCTTCTACCTTGACGCTGATGAACTTGGTAGCCCCCTCACCGTCGCGGATGATGGCCTGCGCCAGTTCGGTAGCCACATCGACCAGTGCGGCCTTGAGGACGGCGTAAGCCGGGTGATTGACCGAATCGATACGCGGCGCTGCGCTCTTGCCGGTGGATACCAGGATGAAGCTGTCGTTGGTGGAGGTATCACCATCGACCGAAATGCAGTTAAAGGAGAGGTCGGCCACTTCCTTGACCAGTTGCTCCAGTACCGGACGGGTTACCGGCGCATCGGTGGCGACAAAGCCCAGCATGGTGGCCATGTTGGGGTGGATCATGCCGGCGCCCTTGGCGATGCCGGTGATGCTGACTTTTTGACCATCGATTTCCAGCGTGCGACTGGTGGCCTTGGGTGCGGTATCGGTGGTCATGATGGCTTCGGCAGCCTCGGCCCAGTTGGCCGGGCGGCGGGTCGGCAATGCCTGGATGATCTTGTCGGCAGGAAGCGGCTCCAGGATAACCCCAGTGGAGAAGGGCAGGATTTGTTCAACTGCGCAGTCCAGTTCGCCAGCCAGCGCCTGACAGACCGACAGCGCACGTTGACGGCCATCTTCTCCGGTACCGGCATTGGCGTTGCCGGTATTCACCACCAACGCGCGGATTTGCACACCGGCATCCAGATGATTCTTGCTGATTTGCACCGGGGCGGCGCAGAAACGGTTTTGCGTGAACACGCCGGCAACAGTATTGCCCTTGTCGATGCGCACCACCAGCACATCCTTGCGATTGGCTTTTTTGATGCCGGCTTCTGCCACGCTCAGTTCGATGCCATCAATGATGGCCAGTTGATCGGCGCTAACCGGAGTCAGGTTGACTGCCATGATGAATTCTCCATGCCGGCACGCTGACACGTGCCTGTTGCTTGTCTGTTGTGTGCCTAGATTGTAACGGAATCAGTCCTGCTGGCTATCGAGGATTTGTTGCAATGCATCGCCATAGCGCGCCAGCTTCAGTTCGCCCAAGCCATATACCTTGCCCAGCTCGCGCAGGCTTTGCGGCCGACGCTCGACGATGTCGCGCAAGGTACGATCGGAAAACACCGCATAGGCCGGGACGTTGTGTTCATCCGCAGTCTGGCGGCGCCAGCGGCGCAGGGCCTGCCACAGTCGTTCCTCCCGCTCGGTACGCAACCAGCGGTCGGTATTGACGCTACGCGCCTTGCTGTCTTCCGCCAGCGGCCGCAGATAGATTTTTTCCTGCCCCTTGAGCAGTGGGCGGCAGGCATCGGTCAACACCAGTGACTGGCCACGCGCGATATCCACTTGCAGGATCTTGCGTGCCACCAGCTGGCGGATGAGCGAACGCCACGCGCGCTGGTTGTAGTCGCGCCCGATGCCAAAGGTGGACAGCTTGTCATGCCCGAAACTGAGGACAGACTGATTGCTGCGCCCCAGCAGGACATCCACTACATGATTGGCGGCAAAGCGCTGCTCCACTCTATAGATACAGGACAGCAGCTTCTGCACCGGCACGGTTGCATCAAAAGTAATGGGCGGGTTCAGGCAATTGTCGCAATGACCGCAGGGCTGGCTGGCCTCGCCAAAGTGGCTGAGGATTTGCTGACGACGGCAACTGGCGGTTTCGCAAAAGGCCAGCATGGCGTCCAGCTTGGACAGTTCCACCTGCTTTTGCAGCTCGGCCATCTCCGAGCCCTGGATCATCTGGTTAAGCTGCACCATGTCGTTCAGCCCATAACACAGCCAGCTGGAGGCAGGCAGGCCGTCGCGCCCGGCACGCCCCGACTCCTGATAGAAGTTTTCCGGACTCTTGGGCAGGTCGATATGGGCGACAAAGCGCACATCCGGCTTGTCGATGCCCATGCCGAAGGCCACGGTGGCCGCCATGACAATACCTTCTTCGCGCAGGAATTCGCGTTGGTGCCGCTCACGCACCTCGTGGCTGAGGCCGGCGTGGTAGGGCAAGGCCGGAATACCGTTCTGGCTCAGCCACTCGGCGGTTTCTTCCACCCGCTTGCGCGACAGGCAGTACACAATGCCGGAAGCCCCCGGATATTCATTATTGATGAAGTCCAGCAGCTGCTTTTTGGCGTTGTGCTTTTCTACTACCTGATAAAACAGGTTGGGCCTATCGAAGCTGGACAGAAATACCCGCGCGTCGGACAGCTTGAGGTAATGCAGGATGTCTTCGCGGGTTTGCGGGTCGGCGGTCGCGGTGAGCGCGATGCGCGGCACTTGCGGGTATTGGTCGGCCAACATGCCCAGCTGCTGGTATTCCGGGCGGAAGTCGTGCCCCCACTGGCTGACACAATGCGCTTCATCAATGGCAAACAGGGAAATATCCAGCTGCGCCAGAAAGTCGAGAAAGCGCGGCGTCAGCAAGCGCTCCGGCGCAACATACAACAACTGCAAGGAACCATCGCGGGCACGCCTTGCAATATCACGGGCATCGTCCGGCGCGGTGGCCGAATTCAGACAGGCAGCGGCAACGCCTACTTCGGTGAGTGCAGCGACCTGATCCTGCATCAAGGCAATCAGTGGCGATACCACGATGGCCAGGCCCGGGCGCATCAGCGCGGGAATCTGATAGCACAGACTTTTGCCGCCGCCGGTTGGCATCAACACCAGCGCATGACCGCCATCCACAATGTGCTGCACGATTTGCGCCTGCTGACCACGAAAGGCCGGATAGCCGAAGATATTGCCAAGTAAGGTGAGTGCGTCCTGCATGCGGGGTAAGCACCAGGCCCGGCCGGAGCTTCCGGTCAGGACAAGGCCGATAGCCTGTTTGAAGTCATGGGAAGTGAGCCATTGTACGGCAAAGCGCTGCCGCACAAAAAAAGAAGCCGCCCAAAACGGGCGGCTTTCAAGTTTGGATGGAGACAATGTGAAACGAAGAGAAAGATGCTCTCGTTACTGACAGACCATCCATAAATAGGGAAAGTTCCTTTTTTAAGTAATGACAATACTTAAACTTTTACATGAAAATACGGCCAATCAGCATGCCCGACCCAATGCGCGGACTTAGAACCCAGCGCAAGCGCGCCAGGCCAGGCCAAGAGCCGGCATGATTTCCCCCCTGACGCAGCCTATGCGAAACTGTCGGCATCCAACCGGAGATTCAACATGTTTTATCGCCTGCTTGTACTGGCCGCGATGGGCAGCCTGCTGAGCGCCTGCAGCACCACACCAAACCAGACCAGTCCCATCAAACCCCGCCCGACCCCTGCAACTGTACCGGCCCCGGCCAATGCCGACTGGGAAAACCTGGGCGTGTCGCCCAATGGCAATATCCTGAACGAACTGGACAAGCTGTCGATCAAGCAGCAGGGCAATACCGTGACCTTCCGCGACCGGAAAACCATTTTCAATGTGAAAAAGGAAAATTTCCTGTCCACACCAAGGCACAAGACTTCCATCAACAGCTGGCTGATTGACTGCTCTGCCCGCACTTTCCGCCTGACCAGCATGGTGTTGCTGGACGAGAACGGACGCCAGATCGCCAGCTACACGTACAATGACAACCAGATAAAACCGATGCCGGTAACCCAGAACTCGGCCAGCTTCCAGCAGATGCAATACGTCTGCAAAGGCCAGCCCGGCTTCTGATATATTCAAACAGCAAGTTTTGCGCCATGTTGCCCGCGCGAGAACATGGCAAGTCGTCCGTCACGCAGCAGACTTTGTCACAGGGGAAAATTCATGCAGGCTATCCGTCGGGTCGTGTTCAACCAGAAAGGTGGCGTGGGCAAATCCACCATTACCGCCAACCTGGCCGCTGTTGCCGCCCGGCAGGGCAAGAAGGTACTGCTGATCGATCTGGACGCTCAGGGCAATGCCAGTCATTACCTGACCGGCCAGGCAAACAGGCAGCAGGAACAGTCCGCTGCGGGCTTCTTTGGCCAGATGCTGAACATCAGCATGTATAGCAAGGAGCTGCATGAATTCGTGAGTGACACCCCGTTTGACGCACTGCAACTGCTGGGCTCCCACCCGGAACTGAGCGAACTGATGGTCAAGCTGGAAAGCCGCTACAAGATGTTCAAGCTCAAAGAGGCGCTGGACCAGGCCGCGAGCGAGTTTGACGAAATCTGGATCGACACTCCGCCTGCGCTCAATTTTTTCACCCGCTCGGCCCTGATTGCCGCGGATCGCTGCCTGATTCCGTTTGATTGCGATGCGTTCTCCCGCCAGGCCCTGTACAACCTGCTGGCCAACGTGGATGAAATCCGCGCCGACCACAACCCGGCCCTGCAAGTGGAGGGCATTGTGGTCAACCAGTTCCAGCCCCGCGCCAGCCTGCCGGTACGCTTGGTGGCCGAACTGCGTGCAGAAGGCCTGCCGGTGCTGGACCCGCCCTTGTCGGCCTCGGTGAAGATCCGCGAATCGCACGATGCCGCCAAGCCCATGGTTTACCTGGACCCCAGACACAAGCTGTCGCTTGAGTTCACCGCCCTTTACCAGGCGCTTGCCTGAGGCCTGCCTGCCAACATGCCAAGCCAGAGTCGCCTGACGTCCTTTCTCCTGGGTGCGGTTCTTACCATTGCCCTGCTGACAGCAGAATACCTGCTGCTGCTGGACAACGACCGCATCCGCGAGCAGGAAAAGCTGCAACACTGGGGCGAACTGGGTACCGAGCTGCTGGCGACCCGTCTGCAGGAAATGCTGGACCGCACCGACCTGCTGGCGCAAAGCCTGATTCGCCAGCGCCACACCACCGGCAGCGCCATCAACCTGAGCGAACTGGCCCCCACCGTACTGAAGGAAGAAAGCCGCTTTGGCGGCATCGGCATCGTACGGCGCATCGGCCCGGCACAGCGCGCCGAGTTTGAATCAAACATTGCCAACAGCATCCGCATGCTCAAGGACCGGCATCTGGTCGCCAGCCCGCAGCAGCCCATGTATTACCCGGTGGAAAGCTATTTGCCGGATGATGGCAATGCCCTGCCCCAAGGCATGGACCTGGGCAGCCTGGACAATGCCAGGCGCAAGATGGATCAGGCCCGCAACCGCAACCAGCCCATGCTGATGTTCAACACCCTGACGCCGGGTGCCATCCCGCGGCTGGACATCATGGCCAACCTGGGTGATGACGGCCACATGCTGCTGGTCAACCTGCGTAGCGACCTGCTGCTGCAAAGCAGCCAGAGCAATCCTGACCAGCCCAATCCGCTGCAGCATGTGCGGCTGGTGGTATGGAACCAGGAAGCACCCGACCACCCCAGCCTGGATTCGCTGCCCATGCAGCCCTTGCCATCGGCCAACCCCTTGCTGACCAC
>NZ_JAELUD010000120.1:0-6018 GCF_016429185.1 Aquitalea sp. ASV11 | reverse complement strand
GCCGGTGCTGCTGGCCATGATAGGCATCTGGTACATCAACTACTTTGGTGGCGGCAGCCATGTGATTGCACCGTACGACCAGTACCTGCATCGCCTGCCGGCCTTTATCCAGCAGCTGGACATGGAGTCCAACGGCAAGCAGACCCAACTCAATGGCAACCCGGTCAATTTTGAAACCGCGCCCATCATCTGGGGTGAAACCGGCATCAACGGCCAGCATGCCTTCTTCCAGCTACTGCACCAGGGCACGCATATTTCGCCGATCGACCTGATTGCCTCGCTGGAAAGCCGTGGCAGCCTGCCCGGTCACCATGAAATTTTGCTGGCCAACGTGTTTGCCCAGGCCGAGGCCTTCATGCGCGGCAAGACCGCCGAGGAAGTACGGGAAGAGCTGGCTGCGCAAGGCATGAAGGGCGATGCGCTGGAAGCGCTGGTGCCGCACAAGGTGTTTGCCGGTAATCGTCCCACCAATACCTTGCTGATGAGCTTCCTCGACCCGCGCAACCTGGGTTCGCTGATTGCGCTGTACGAGCACAAGATCTTTGTGCAAGGCGTGATCTGGGGCATCAACAGCTTCGACCAGTGGGGGGTGGAACTGGGCAAGCAACTGGCCAAGACCATTCACGGCGAACTCACCGGCAAGCTGAAAACGGCCGAGCACGACAGCTCCACCCGCCGCCTGATCCAGCTGTACCGTCAGGCTAACAAGAGCAAGTAAGCCCGATTTACATCAAACCCCTCTCTCGCTTTCCGGAAGGAAAGCGAGGCTCCCTTTCAGGGGAAGGGCGGGGGGATAGGGAATAGACGGAAAGGCTGCGGAATCAGTCTTTTAGTCGAAAGGCCCGGCTTTGCCGGGACCTGTGCCATCGCACTAAATTACATAGTCAGCAGCCTGGCGCCTCCCTTGCGGAGGCGTTTTGCATGATTCGGGCCGTCGGGATCGACAGTTGATCAGAAATTGTACTTGGCGCTGTAGATCACCGCGTTCTGGTACTCGGACGAGCCCAGCTTCTGGTCGGCATAGCGGTATTGCACGCCGGTGGTGAAGCGCTTGTTCACATTCCACCACAGGGCGATGGCACCGTTTTCGCCGGTGTTGTGCTTGTAGTTGGCCACGAATTCCTGCTTGCGGGCGAATTCGGTTTCATGCCACTGGGTCACCAGGAAGGACTGCCCGAAGGCGCTGAACGGGTAGAGCAGCACATAGCCCGCCATCCAGCCGTTGTAGCCGGAACCGATGCCGAAGGAGTCCAGCTCGTTGTGTGCGCCAATGAAGGGCTTGATGGTCAGGTCGCCGTACTTCAGTTCGGTGCTCAGGCCCAATACGCGGTTCTGGCTGAAGAAGTTGTTGCCACGGGTGTCGTAAACGTGTGCGTACAGCTGTACCGGTACGTTGCCGACCTGGGTCAGGTTGAAGCGGCCAATGGCCTTGGTGGTGTAACGGCGGTCGTAGCCGTTCAGGCCGTCGCCACTCTTGCCCGGGTTTTCCAGGTCGAAGAAGCCGTAGACATCACCCCAGTTGCCACCCATGCCGCCTTCGGCTTCCAGGTAGCCGAAGTCCTTCTTGCCGCTTTGCTCGGTGGTACGGGACGACCAGTCGAGGTAGTTGGCACTGACATTGGCAAAGGACCAGTTGTCGGCATGCGCCAGGGTGGAGCCGCTGATCAGAGACAGGGCCAGCAGCAGTTTGCGAGCTTTCATTTTTTCCGCCTAAGTGAACTTTTTTTATGTAAAACCCGCAGGGCAGACCATACGGGGGCGCGCAGGGTAGCGCACAAGTCTCTACATTGAAAAGTTTCAGTTCAAGCGACGTAACATTTCAGCAACATTATGAAAACGGGCTGTATTGCTGTTGGACAATATGCAGCAAATGTCGTCATCAGCGGACATTGGCTGGCAAGTAGGCGCTATCCGGCCAGCCATAGCGCAGCAGGCTGATGCTGCCGCTGGCAGAAAATTCGACGCCCTCTTGTTCCAGCAACACGCGCTGCCAGTCGGCCTGTTCACTGCCGGGGCGGGACAGGCGGCCGGCACTGTTCACCACCCGGTGCCAGGGCAGGCCGTGGCCGTCCGGCAGGCTGCCCAGCAATTTGCCGACATGACGGGCGTGGCGTGGAAAGCCAGCCTCCACCGCCAGCACGCCGTAGCTGCTGACCCGGCCGGGCGGTATCTGCCGCACCAGCGCCAGCACCGCCAGTTCGAAGGCGGGCGACATCAGCGGAAGCGGGCGTCCGCCACGAAGGGATTGTGGCGCTTTTCATCGCCAATGGTGGTGAGCGGGCCGTGACCGGGAATCACCACGGTGTCGTCCGGCAACAGGAACAGCTTTTGCTGGATGGCATCGATCAGCTGCTGGTGATTGCCCATGGGAAAGTCGGTACGGCCGATGGAACCCTGGAACAATACGTCACCGGCCACCAGCACAGCGGCAGCGGCGCTGTAGAACACCACATGGCCGGGCGTGTGGCCCGGGCAGTGGATCACCTGCAGCGTTTCCTGGCCGATGCTGACCGTATCGCCCTCGTTCAGCCAGCGTTCCGGGGTGAGGGCGGGGCTGGAGGGAAAGCCGAACATGCGGCCCTGATTGGGCAGCTGGTCCAGCCAGAAGCTTTCGCTCTGTTCCGGGCCTTCAATCTGTACGCCCAGTTGGGCGGCCAGTTCACCGGCACCGCCAGCGTGGTCGATATGGCCGTGCGTCAGCAGCAGCTTGGTGACGGTGAGTCCTTGTTGCGCGACCCAGGCGCGGATGCGGTCGATATCGCCACCGGCATCGACGATGGCGGCTTCACGTGTGACATCGCACCACAGCACGCTGCAGTTCTGGGCAAAGGGGGTAACCGGAATCAGGTGATACTGCAGGGACATGGCGGTGCTCGGTGCAATTGGGATGGCAAATTGTGGCATGGCAGGCCGCTGCGGCCAAGCTTGTCGGGGCGGGACGGCCGAAACTGGTAAAATCGCGCCATTCCCGCTTTACCGGAGGCCATGATGAGCCTGATTCCCGAAATCAAACCGCAGCAGTCGCTGGAGTTGCTCAAAGAACTGCATATCCTTACCCGCGACGGCAAGATCAACCAGGACACCCGCCGCAAGCTCAAGCAGGTGTATCACCTGTACCAGTTCATCGAGCCCTTGATGCAGGACGTGCTGCAGAGCAAAGGGGACGTCACCCTGGCCGACCACGGCGCGGGCAAGTCCTATCTGGGCTTCATCCTGTACGACCTGTTCCTCAAGGACAAAGATGCCGGTCGGGTATTCGGCATTGAAACCCGGCCCGAGCTGGTCAGCCGCTCGGAAGAGCTGGCCGCGCGGCTGGGTTTCGACCGCATGGGTTTTCTCAACCTGACGGTGGAGCAGTCCATCACCTCCGAGCAGTTGCCGGCCCAGGTGGACATCATCACTGCGCTGCATGCCTGCAACACCGCCACCGACGACGCCATCCGCTTTGCGCTGGCCAAGGACGCCAAATACATCGTGCTGGTGCCCTGCTGCCAGGCCGAGGTGGCCGCCGTGCTGCGCCAGAAGAAGAACGAGACCTTCGGCAAGACGCCGCTATCCGAGCTGTGGCGTCACCCCATCCATACCCGCGAGTTTGGCAGCCAGCTGACCAATGTGTTGCGTTGCCTGCAACTGGAAGCGCGTGGCTACCAGCTGACGGTGACCGAGCTGGTGGGCTGGGAGCATTCGATGAAGAACGAGCTGATCATTGCCAAGAAAACCGGCAAGGGCAAGCAGAGTGCCCGCGAGCGGCAGGAAGCCATTCTGCGCGAGCTGAACCTGGAAGATTTGCGCGAACGCTTTGTTTACTGAGCAGGCTCTGGCGGGGCGCTACGTGCCGCCAGCCAGTCGCGCAGATCGCCGCCTGCCACCAACTGGCGCTTGGCGGCGGCCGACAGGCGCTTGAAAGCGTATTCGGCCTTCAGCGCCTGCGATTTGTCGGCAAAAGGGTGAACCAGCGCAATGCGCTGTGGCGGGTTGAGCCGGGTGTAACGCGCGCCTTTGCCAGCCAGATGCGCGGCATAGCGCCGCGCCACGTCATTGCTGATGCCGGTGTACAGCGCGCCGTCACGGCACTCCAGCACATACAGATGCCACTGGCCGGAGGGGCTGGTGGTGTCAGCCTTGCTCATCGTCCAGCTTGGGCAGCGGGCGGATGCTCACCCGCTCGGTACGGTTGCCCTTTTGCTCGGTCACCACGATTTCCCAGCCTGCTTCGCGAATGCTGTCGCCCTGGCGCGGAATGCGCTCCAGCCGGTGCATCAACAGGCCGGCTACGGTGTGGAAGTCCTCTTCCTCGTAGTTGCCCAGCTCGATGTACTGTTCCAGCGTCACCAGTTCGGTGCTGCCCTCCACATCCAGACTGCCATCTTCGCCCTGTACCAGCGCCGGCTGTTCATGGCGTTCGTGTTCTTCCGGGAAGTCGCCGGCAATGGCTTCCATCAGGTCCTTCTGGGTGACGATGCCTTCCAGACTGCCAAATTCGTTCACCACAAAAGCCATGTCGGCAGCTTGCTGACGGAAGGCCTCCATCGCTTTCAGTACCGTCATGCCTTCCGGCAATACCAGCGGCTGGCGCAACGCGGCCATCACGTCCAGCGTCTGGCCGTCCAGCAACTGGGCCAGCAAGTCCTTGCGAGCCACGATGCCCAGCGGCTCGTCGATGCGCCCTGCACCCACTACCAGCAGGCGAGAGTAGGGGCTGTCACGCAGCACCTTGCGTTGCTGCTCGGCATCCTGGCTGATATCCAGACGGTGAATGTCGGAACGCGGGGTGGCAATCACCCGGATCGGTCGTTCGGCCAGGGTCAGCACGCTGTGGATCATCGCCCGCTCGTTGTGGGCAAAGGCTTCTTCTGCGTCCTCGTGCGGGCCTTCCTCGTGTTCCTGCTCGTGATGGCCGCCGTGTTGCAGCGGCGCATTGCCCAGCAGGCGCAGTACGGTATCGGCGGTACGGGAGCGGAAACTGTTACGGCTATTGAGAAAGCGCTGACGGTTGACGTTGGCAATCTGGTTGAACACCTCGATCAACACCGAGAAACCAATGGCGGCGTACAGATAGCCCTTGGGAATATGGAAACCAAAGCCGTCGGCAATCAGGCTGAAGCCGATCATCAGCAAGAAGCCCAGACACAGCATCACCACGGTGGGGTGAGCGTTGACGAAGCGGGTGAGCGGCTTGCTGGCCATGATCATCATGCTCATGGCAATCACCACGGCCAGCATCATGATGCTCAGGTGCTCGGCCATACCGATGGCGGTGACCACCGAGTCGATGGAGAACACGGCATCCAGCACCAGAATCTGCACCACCACGGTGGCAAAGGCGGCATAAGCCTTCTGGCCATTGCCTTCACTGTGCTCCACCCCTTCCAGCCGCTCGTGCAGCTCCATGGTGGCCTTGAACAGCAGGAACAGGCCGCCGCCCAGCATGATCAGGTCGCGGCCGGAAAAGCTCTGTCCCAGCACGGAAAACAGGGGGGCGGTGAGTTTTACCAGCCAGCTGATGCCCGCCAGCATGAACAGACGCATGATCAGCGCCAGTGACAGGCCCAGCACGCGGGCGCGGTCGCGCTGATGTGGAGGCAGTTTTTCGGCCAGGATGGCCACGAAAATCAGGTTGTCGACGCCGAGCACCACCTCCAACACGATCAGGGTGAGGAGGCCGAGCAGGGCATAAGGGTCAGACAGCCAGGATAAATCCATGATGTAAAAACGGGGTCCTTGAAAAGAAACAGTCAACACAATAACAAACCACGGCCTTCTTGTCCGTGGTGCAGGCAAAGCAAAGCCCCGGCAGTGCTGCAGGCCGGGGCTGGAGGAGGGTTACAGGCCGCCGTAAGAGTGCAGGCCGGTCAGATACATGTTCACCCCGAGGAAGGCAAAGGTGGTGACCAGCAAACCGATGACCGCCCACCAGGCCAGCGGCTTGCCGCGCCAGCCCTTCACCAGCCGGATATGCAGCCAGGCAGCGTAGTTCAGCCACACGATCAGTGCCCAGGTTTCCTTCGGGTCCCAGCT
>NZ_JAELUD010000011.1:0-83022 GCF_016429185.1 Aquitalea sp. ASV11 | reverse complement strand
GTTCCAGCTGTGCAGTCGCCTCGGCGGCAGCCGGCTGCGCAATCTGGAAGAACTGCGTGGCCAGCGCATCGGCCTGTTGCAAGGACAGCCGCTGGTCAGCTTTGCCGCCGATCTGCAGCGCCATGGCATACGCTATGAAATGTCCCAGGGCGAGAACGAGGCACTGAGCAAGCTGCGCCTGGGGCGCTTGCAGGCGCTGGTGCTGGAAAAGCGCCAGATCGAACGCATGAACATGATTCCCGAAGAACTGCGCTGCGAGCCGGGCGGGGTGATTGCCGTGCAGCCGGTGATGCTGCGCATCCACCCGCAATACCGCCAGTGGCTGCCGGCGCTCAATCGCGCCATCGCCCAACTGCAGGCCAGTGGCAAGCTCAAGGCCATTTTCCAGAAACCACGCGGATGAACACCGTTTTAGCTACCCCGACCGAGCCGCAGCTGGCCACCCAATTGCGCCAGTTGTTCATGCGGCTGGACCCTGCACTGGATGACAGCGTACTGGCCCTGCTGGGTGAACTGGCTGCCGCCAACCAGAGCGGACACGTCTGCCTGCCTATTGCGCACCGTCCGGAGCGACACCGCTTGCAAGCCTCGCCGCTGCTGGGTGAACCGGGCAGTTACGCCCCCCTGATTCTGGATGCCGCCAGCCGCTTGTACTTTGCCCATCACTGGTTTGACGAACAGTGTCTGGCCCGGCAGCTGGCCCGCCTGGCTGCCACGCCGCTGCCACAGGACGCCCATGCAGTCGCCCAGGTACTGGAGCAGCTGTTTCCCCCCGGGCAGAGCACAGGACCGGACCGGCAAAAGCAGGCCGCAGCCCTGGCTGCACGCCAGCGCCTGCTGGTGGTGTCTGGCGGCCCCGGCACCGGCAAAACCACCACAGTGGTGCGTTTGCTGGCCATGTTGGCCATGCTGGCGGAACGACCACTGGTAATGGCCATGGCCGCGCCCACCGGCAAGGCCGCCGCCCGCATGAGCGAGTCGGTGCGTAACGCCCGTGACACGCTGCCGGTGGCCGACGCCATTCGTCAGCAGCTACCGTTACAGGCACAAACCCTGCATCGACTGCTTGGTTTGCGGCCGGGCAGCGCCCAGCCGCGCTTTCATGCAGCCCAGCCACTGCCGCTGGATGTGCTGGTGGTGGATGAAGCTTCGATGATAGACCTGGGCATGATGGCGCGCCTGCTGGATGCACTGCCGTCACAGGCCAGGCTGATTTTGCTGGGCGACCGCGACCAGCTGGCCTCGGTGGATGCCGGTGCCGTACTGGGCGACCTGTGCACGCAGGTGGCCTACCGGCCGGCTACCCGTGACTGGCTGCAACAAGCCGGTGCCGGGGAGCTGCCCCCGGACGAAGGTAAAGCCGGACTGCTGGCTGACAGCGTGGTACTGCTCACCCATAGCCACCGCTTTCGCGCCGATTCGGGCATTGGCAGGCTGGCCACACTGGTCAACCAGGGCGATGCCCAGGCGGCCTGGGCCTTGCTGCAAGCCGGGCAATACCCGGACATCGCCGCGCTCGCCCAACTGGACGATGCCGCGCTATGGCAGCAACGCCAACCGTATCTGGCTGCCATTGCCACAGACCAGCCACTGGCCCAGGTACAGGCAGCGTTTTCACAGTTCATGCTGCTGGCCGCCCAGCGCAGCCAGGTTGCCCTGGTCAACCAGCGCATGGAACAACTGCTGGAGCAGCAAGGCCGCAAACAGGCCGGGCGCGACTGGTATGCCGGTCGGCCGGTAATGATTACCGCCAATGATTATGGCCTCGGCCTGTTCAATGGCGACATCGGTTTCACCGTGCTGCGTGACAGCGGCCTGCGGGTTGCATTTCCGGCGGCCGACGGCAGCTGGCGTGAATTTGCACCAGGCCGCCTGCCGCAGCATGAAACGGTATTTGCCATGACTGTCCACAAAAGCCAGGGCTCGGAGTTCGACACCGTCTGGCTGCAATTGCCAGCCACACCGGGGCCGCTGCTTGATCGCGCCCTGGTATACACCGCCATTACCCGTGCCCGTCGCCAGTTTGCGGTGTGCGGCGATGAGGAAACCTGGCTGCAGGGCGTGAGGCTGGCACCGGTACGGCATTCCGGCCTGGCAGATCTGTTGCTTTACGGGCTGCGATGATTTTCTGCAACACTTCCAAATGGAATAATCGGATTTCAGCGGCAAGATGCTGAAAAAGTTGGGCAAATCCGGTTTTGCATCCTATGATGGCGCCTTCCCGCAATAGGCAGTCTGTTCGGAGTCATCATGCAAGTGGATGGAGTCCTGGGGTATCTGGCCAAGATCACCCGTTTCGATCGCAGCGCATTCACCCCGTTGTTTATCGCAGGTCAGCCCATGGGCTGTGTCAACCAGGTATGGCTGGCGCGGCTGCTGGAGAGCGAAGCGGCATTGTTCCGCTTGCAGGCGGATGGTTTGCACTGCACGGTAGAGGGCGATTACGCCGCCATCAGCCATCAGCTGGACCAGGCCGCAAAACGCTGGCAAGCCGCCGGCTGGCTCAATGGCTGGCGCAATGAAAACTTTACCGCCTTCCTGCCGGATGCCACGCCGCTGTTCGAACTGGAACGTGCCGCCTTCCGTCCGCTAGGCCTCACCAGCCGCGCGGTGCACCTGAATGGACTCACTCGACTGCCTGATGGTGAAGTACGCATGTGGCTGGGACGCCGTAGCCCGGACAAGGCGGTAGACCCCAACCGCATGGACAATATGATGGGTGGCGGTATTGCTGCCGGCGAGTCCATCGAGCTGGCACTGGAGCGTGAAGGCTGGGAAGAGGCCGGTATACCCGCCGACAAGCTGGAACTGTTGCCGCAAACTGGCGTGCTGCTGGCCGAACGCCCGGTGCAGCGCGGTCTGCATCGCGAGTGGCTGCATGTTTACGACCTGTGGCTGTCCGGCAAGGAAGAGCCTTGTAATCAGGATGGTGAGGTGGCAGAGCATGTCTGCGTGCCACTGGCCGAAGTCGAGAATTTGCTGGTGGCAGAGCGCTTCATGATTGATGCCGCCCTGGTGGCCATTGATTGCCTGCTGCGCTTGCAGTATTGGGGTCCGCACAATCAGCAGGTGGCAGATGCCATGGCTGATTTACGCTTCCAGCCTGGTTTTGCCGAACACGCGGCGCACTGACAGCGGACTTTGCCCGTCCATGCACATGCCGGCCAAGAGGCCGGCTTTTTTCTGTCCGCTTCACGATAATGCACTGGTTCTGGCATCATGTGCCAACCGTCGGAATGATTTTGTTGGAAAACCCATGAACTGGAGTGCGTGATGTACCGATTGCGCCTGATTTCGCGTGAATTCGGCGTGGATGATACCGGGCCGTGGCATTCTACGCACGAGCAGGCACGCAAGGCCGCCAAACTGATGTATCTCTTGTACAAGGGCAAGATCCGCGTCGAGATTCACCGGGTGGTGGACTTGCGTACCCGCAAAATGGAAAAAGTCGAAGACCTGCAATAAGCCCTGCTGGCAAAATGACGGGTCAACAGCGCCGTCTCCAGACTTTTGCCTGACAACACCGCCCGCCTGGCATGCGCAGTCAATGCCTTGTCTTTACTGAAAATTCAACCTTTCTTTAAATGGCTGTCCTCTTGTTTATCCACGTCTACTAGCCATAAGTATTACTTAGTATTTTTGAGAAATTTCCCCAATACTGTTCAGAAGTAGTTTGCTAGAAAAAGACAAATGCCAACGTACCCTCTGGCTGGGTGGTATTGGCTCATGCATTCGATGTTTCCTGCCACACCCTGCCTGGCTCGCCTTGCTTCTGGACGAGTGACCGGAGGCCGGCACATCGAATACTGAACAGTGGGAATGCCATGCACTTCTTGTTTCGCTGCTTCGTCATCTGCTGTTGTTTGCAGGCCATGCCCGGCATGGCGGCAACGTCGCTTGCTGCACCATCTACTGCTCCGCAGCCACTCACCTTGCTGGCTCAGCCACTCAATGTGCCTGGACGGCTGGAACTGACGCCGGAGGAAAACAAGTGGCTGCAAGGCAAGAAAGAGCTGCGTCTTGGCGTCGCTCGCGATTTGCCACCCTTTGACATCAGCAATATGGGTGGCACCTTTCAGGGGGTGACTGCCGATGTCTTCAGCCACCTTGGCCAGGTTCTGAATACAAAGCCGGTGGTGGTGCGCTATGCCAGTCGTCAGCTGGCCATGGAGGCTGTGGCGCGGGGGGAGATTGACCTGGTCAGCGCGGTTACACCGTTCGAGCTGCAACTGAACAAATTACAGTTGAGCAAACCCTATCTGCGTGACATGCCGGTGATGGTGGGGTATGAGGAACCCAACCCCCACAAGGTACGCATAGGGATGCGCCACCTCTATCATTCCCCTGCACTTGCCCGGGAGGTCTACCCTGAGGCGGACATCAGTTATTACGACTCGGTAGCCAAAGGTCTGGCTGCCTTGCAAGCACACCAGATCGACCTGTTCATGGGTGATGCCACCGCCATCAACTACGAAGCCAACCAAAATCTGGTGGATGACCTGCGCATCATTCGTCGGGCGCGCTGGGACAGTAACTGGTCCTTTGCCATGCAGAGTGGCAGCGGCCCCTTGCAAACCATGGTCAACAAGGCACTGGGGCAGTTAGGCCAGGCTCAGCAATTGCAATTGATGCAGCGCTGGAGTGGTGGCGCCATGTTCTTGCAGCCCTATGCCTTCCCCATCAACTTCACGCCGGCAGAGCGGGCTTGGCTCAAGCAGCATCCGGTGCTGCGCATAGCGGCCAGTCATACGCTGGCGCCGATTTCCTTTTTTGATGATCAGGGCGAATGGCGCGGAGCCACCGCCGAGTTGATGGAACTGATTGCGCCGCGCATCGGGGTGCGACTGGAAGTGAAGAAGTCACACTCGCTGGAAAACACCATGGAAATGATGCGCTACAAGCAGGTTGACCTTGCGGTCACGCCTGTGCGCATTGGGGGGGAACACAAGCCGGGCCTGCTGCTGTCCGATCCGGTTACCTATCTTTCCTACAATCTGGTCATTCGCAACAATGCCGACGCACCGCGCAGCGTGGAAGACCTGCACAACAAGGTGATTGCGGTCAATCGTGGCCTGGTGGAAGCCATGGGCTGGGGCAAGGTACTGCCCGGTGCCATATTCAAGGAGGTGAATAACCCGGTATCGGCATTCGACATGGTGGAAAACGGCAAGGCCGATATGGCGCTGGTGGCCACCATGAACAGCCGTTACTACCTGCCCTTGCTGTTCAACGGCAAACTGCGTGAAGTGAACATTACCGGCCTGCCCACCAATGCGCTGTCGTTGGCCGTCCAGGCAGACGAGCCGATGCTGCGCGACATCATCAACAAGGCGCTGTTCAGCATCGGGCCGGAAAGCCTGGACAATCTGTTCAACGAACGCTGGCGCACCAATGTAGGGGCCAGCAACCAAAGCTGGTATGACTACAGCCTGGGGCTGATCTACCTGGTGGTCGGGGTGGCCAGCATCCTGTTGCTGGTGTCCCTGGCCTGGAACAGCCGTTTGCGCAAGCAGATCGTCAAGCGGCAAACCGCGGAAAAAGCCCTTAATGACCAGCTCAACTTCATGACCACGCTGATCGATGTCACCCCTTATCCGGTTTATGTACTGGACAGAAAGGGCTTGCTCATCAGCTGCAACGAGCATTATTTGCAGGCACTGGCCCTGACGCGTGAAGAGGCCATGAGCCATCGCGACAATATAGGCGGCCTGATCGACATTGATGACAAGACCCGTACCACACTGGCCCAGGATTACCAGCTGGCCATTGAATACGGTGTGCCCATCCAGCGGGACCGGGAGGTCATGCTGAACAAGCAGCATGTCTCTGCCTTTCACTGGATCCAGCCGTTCCGCGATACCGAAGGGGTGATTCGCGGCGTGATATGCGGCTGGATTGACATCAGCGAACGGCGCCGGCTGATTGAAGAACTGCAAGCCGCCAAGGATCAGGCCGACAAGGCCAGCCAGGCCAAGACCACTTTCCTCGCCACCATGAGCCATGAAATCCGCACGCCGATGAGCGCCGTCATCGGCATGCTGGAGCTGGCCTTGCGTCAGGCAGAACACGGCATGGTCGACCGGCCGTCCTTGCAGGTGGCGTATGACTCGGCACAGGGGCTATTGGGGCTTATTGGCGACATTCTGGATATCGTGCGCATCGAATCCGGTCATCTGAGCCTGAACCCGGAGCCTTGCAACCTGCTGGAGCTGTCCCAGTCCGTAGTGCGCGTTTTTGACGGACTTGCGCGGCAAAAGCAGCTGGGACTGTTTCTGGATGTGGAACCGCCAGACCCGGCACAGTGGCAAGTCATGCTAGACCCGCTGCGTTTCAAGCAGATCCTGTCCAATCTGCTCAGCAATGCCATCAAGTTCACCACCCAGGGCAGTGTTAATGTCCGGGTTCGCCAAAGCCTGCTGCCCGATCAGCAATTGCTGGTGCACATTCGCGTCACCGATACCGGTATCGGCATTTCCGAAGAAGACCAGCAGCGTCTGTTCATGCCGTTTGGCCAGGCACGTGGCACGGCACGCAATGTACACAGTGGTACGGGCCTGGGACTGGTGATCAGCCGCACCCTGTGTGAAATGATGCAAGGCTCGCTCAACCTCAGCAGCCGCCTGTATGACGGCACCCGGCTGGATATCGAACTCAGGCTGCCGCTGTCGGAACAGGCTTATGTCCCGCCTGCGCCGGCAAGCCAGACCCCGGGCAGCAACGGGCTGGCCGATGAACTGGCCTTGCGCATCCTGGTGGTGGACGACAATGCGGCAAACCGCCTGTTGCTGGCCCAGCAGCTGCGCTATCTCGGGCACCATACCAGCACGGCCACCCATGGCCGCGAAGGCCTGTCGCTGTGGCAGCAGGGGCAGTTCCACGTGGTGTTTACCGACTGCAATATGCCGGAAATGAATGGCTATCAACTGGCACAGGCAATCCGGCAGCAAGAGGAACAGGAGCAACGCCCGCCTGTGTTGTTGCTGGGCTTCACCGCCAACGCCCTGCCGGACGAAAAGGCACGCTGTCTGGCAGCCGGCATGGACGACTGCCTGTTCAAACCCGTCAGCCTCTCCGGCCTGCGCGTCTGCCTGCAGCATCACATGAAAGACCGGCTGGAACTGGAAGAAAGCATTCCCGCTGTCAGTTACAGCCTGAATGAACTCGAGTTCATGGAAGACGAGCAGCTTCATCAGTTGCTGTCACACTTGCGCCAGGGCTTGCAGGATGACTCCGAGGCGCTAAGGTCACTGGTATTGCTGGGCAATAGCCCGGGGGTAGCGCGGCAGGCTCACCAGATCAAGGGAGCCGCCCGCATCATCAGTGCCAGTCAGGTGATCAACAGCTGCCAGGCGCTGGAAGCCTATTGCCACGAGCATGAAGACATCAGCGAAGCCCTGCCGCAAGTGCAAGCCCTGTATGCCGCTGTGGATGATTTGCTGGCGGTACTGGACAAGCAACTGCAAGCGCTCAGTTCGGCACAGGCAAAGCAGGACGCCTCATCCTGAGCCAGAACAGGACAGGATAGCTGCACCTGCCGTGCATTCACTGCGGCATGGTACTAGACTGATGACTTCAGGCCCTTGCACGGATTACATCCGGCAAGCTGATATTCCCGTTACAATCCGTGATGTTCATGTGCTTCAGGCCGTGTCCTGGGCACAGCTGTATATCACAGACGGAAGGAATTCCCTTATGCAAGGCAAACAAGCCATTATTGATTTGCTCAACACGCTGCTGGCTGGAGAGCTCACCGCGGTCGACCAGTATTTGCTGCATGGTGAAATGTATGCCGACATGGGCCTTGGCAAACTGGCGGAAAAGGCATTGCACGAATCCGCCCACGAACGCGAACACGCACAAGCCATCATCCAGCGCATCCTGTTTCTGGAAGGCAAGCCCGACCTGAGCAAGCGCGAAGCACTGCACATCGGCAAGACTGTTCCCGACATGCTCAAGGCAGACCTCGCGCTGGAGTACAAGGTCACTGCTGCATTGAAGCAAGGCATTGCCCAGTGTGAACAGGCAGAAGACTTTGTCAGCCGTGAAATGCTGGTGCTGCAACTGGATGACACCGAAATGGACCACGCCTATTTCCTGGAAAAACAGCTGCGACTGATTGACCTGACCGGCCTGCCCAACTACCTGCAAAGCCAGATGGCGTAAGGACACCCATGAAAGCAGACAAATCCGTCATCAAGCTGCTCAACCACGTCTTGCGCAACGAACTGACCGCCATCAACCAGTATTTCCTGCATGCCCGCATGTTCCGTAACTGGGGCCTGGAGAGGCTGAACGACTACCAGTACAAGCAATCCATCCGCGTGATGAAGGAAGCGGATGAACTGATCGAGCGCATCCTGTTTCTGGAAGGCCTGCCCAATCTGCAAGACCTGGGCAAATTGCATATCGGCGAAAACGTGGAAGAGTGCCTGCGCAGCGACTTGCGCTATGAACTCGAAGTACAGCGCCCCTTGCTGGTAGAGGGCATCGCCCATTGCGAACAGAAGCAGGACTACGTCAGCCGCGAACTGCTGCAAGAACTGCTGGAACACTGCGAAGAAACCATAGACTGGCTGGAAACCCAGCTCAGCCTGATCCGGGATGTCAGCCTGGCCAACTACCTGCAAAGCCAGATCCAGTCCTGACCCATATCTTTACAGACGTCTACGCTGCCTTGACTCGCTGCAGCGCAACCCCAGCCAGCCTGCAAACACACGCTGGCTGTTTTACTGCCTGATCGCAGTTTTACACATGGGTAGCATGTTGGAGTTTGCCATGGCCGTTCTGAGAAGGGGGAGCGGCAACAGGGCAGGGACTCTGGAGCGGATGTGCTGCCTGGTTGTTATCGCAGCAACACATGACTAAAACGATATTTGGCAGAATTTACCAATGGCAAGAGCGAAAATTCTGTACATGTCTGTTTGCGAAATGAACGATGCAGGATGAACCGGGAAACCAGAAGCGCAATCGGGGAAGTGCCCCAGGGGGCGTTTTGTCTGCAGCATTGACGGGGAGTGTTGTCTAAATACTTGATTTGATTGGCGCACCCGACAGGGATCGAACCTGTGACATTCAGCTTCGGAAACTGAATTTTTATTGTCTGGCTAAATCCAGTATGGTCTTTTTTTGTTTTTTATAGTATTGAATTTAAAAGATAATTTAGGATTTGTTGTCCAGTGACATCCAGCGATGTACTATACAAGCCATGACTATTTGGTCCCCCAGGAAGTCCCCCAGAGTCCCCCGATTGGTCCCCCGGAATTAAGTTGTCTGGAGTGAGAAATGCCTCGTGATTTGTTGACTGAAACCAAGATTAGCAAGGGGGCCAAACCCAAGGAAAAGGAGTACCTCCTTGGTGACGGTGATGGACTTTTCCTGCGCGTCCGGCCGACGGGGGCAAAAGATTGGCTGTTTAAATACAAGTCTCCTACCGGGATAAAAAAAATTGGGCTTGGTAGTTACCCTGACAGAACGTTGGCTTCTGCTCGAGAAGAGGCCAATCGCCTGCGGCAACAGCGCACAGAGGGAGTAGATCCTGTTGACGCACGAGAGGAGGAGAGAGCACGTCAAGAAGCGGAGATGCTTGAGCGTGTGAAGCATGAGCAACAAGCCGCGCTGGTCATGACGATGGATGAGTTGTTCGAATCCTGGGATTCCAGTCATGGAGTAACGCTTGATACGCATTGGCGGGCAGTACGCAGATCGCACTGGCGTTGCCACATAACGCCTGTTCTTGGCGATCAAAAGATCGATACAGCCGAAAAGCAGCCAATGTTACAGCGCTATGACCTAATGGTACGAGAAGGTAAGGAGGAAACGGCACGGCGGGTGCTGGCCTTGTTGAAGCAAGTCGTTGCATGGGGTATTGAGCGCCAGTACGTGGCTGATGATCATCTATTGGGACGCCTGGTCCTTCCTAAAAAGCAGAGATCGGTCAGATCAGATCAACTACCTGAAAATTTTGATATTCAACAGTATCTGAATGCTCGGGGAGAAGAGGTTGTCGGCAATGACCTAGAGGACACTCTGGCCGGGCGAGCTTTACAGTTCTCAGAATTGGTGATGCTACTCTCGGATTTGCTGCCCAGGAGTACCCAAGCACTGACAGGTAAGCATTTGATGTGTTTGATGTTGTCCACAGGGATCCGTTCCAGTGAAGCAGTACGACTGCGCTGGCAATGGATTGATCTGGGCCGGCGGCTCATGATCATCCCAGCAGGCAGCATGAAGAAGCGCAAGATGCATCACATTCACTTGTCAGAGTATGCCGTCAAGCAGTTGGATGCCATGCAGGCAATCAGAACTGGTGATTTCGTCTTTCCTGCTCCTAGGAAAGAGAATGACCACATCTTGAGAACAAACGTTGGAAATGACATCAGTAGCCGTCAGTTCTACCGTGAGGTTGACGAGCCAAAGGCAATGTTTGAGGCCCGCCTTGCCAAGCGTATGCAGTGCCGTCGGGCAAAGCAGGACTACGACCTCTACAACCTTCCTGGCGGTAAATGGACGCTTTACGATTTGCGCCGCACGGTAGCCACGAGGATGGAAGAGCTGGGTGTCGAGCGGGACATGGTTGCCCGGGTTCTAGCTCATGCAAGGCCTGATGCCAAAACCACTGGGCGTTATGCAAGACACACTCATTGGGAGCAGCGTTGTAAAACACTCGATCTGCTGGGGAGTGCACTTGAGCAATGTGAGAGCGGCCAGCTTCCCTTGGTCGAAGGCGGGAATGTCGTTCAGCTCAAAAGAGCCTGATTTTGTGTTTCTGGTTGGTATACATCGGTCTATCTTGATTCACCGGCTTGGAATGCATATCCCTGCAGGATGTCCCATCCTCACTAGCCAATATCCCCGTCAATCTGTTGGATAACACCCCGTTTTAGGTCATGAGTGATGTCGGAACCTCTGTGGTCCACGATCACGATCGAGGCAGAAATTTCAATGGATTAGGTAGATCTAATATTGCGATATCGATAGAATAGGAACGATAATTATGGGGCCTATTTAAGGAAAGTCAGTTCCACATACCCCGCGAATGCCCTGCTATTGCCTATGATTACCCTTCTGCAGCTTGAGTGTGCCGCTTTGATCGGTAGCGTGCTTGTTGTAAGGGGCGCAATGTCCGATCATAGGGTGACAGTTGGTGAGCGAAGTGACCGTTAAGGGGAGTGTAAATGGCACGAGGCTTTACTGGAAGTAGGGGGGCTATTTCCGCCGCGACAGCCCAAGGTTTGAGGGACTCTTGTCATAGTTGGCTCCCTAGGATACTGCTACTAGATGGTAGAGGTCCGGCTATGGTAGTGGGGGACTTACAAAACGCGGTCAGCACGGTCATCTCTGGGATGAAGCTGGCGGTGGATTTGCTGGGTACTGATGCGTTGCCATACCGATGGGTGAGGGAAGAAGCTGGATGGGACGTATTTGACTCTACTGATCTGGTCGAGCGGCTGACGTTTCTAAAAAGCGATCCGTTTTGCAAGATGTGGCAGTACCTGTCGGCTTACGAGGTACATCCGTACCTGGAGTTGCTGTCGAACCTGATCAATGACGTGAACGGCTCAATGATCGCCCCTTGGCCTTGTGCAATGAACGCGGCACACCCTTCAAGCCAAGATCCGGAGCTTGCCAGGGCATGGAATCGACTCGTACTGGCTTTTCGTGAGGCAGTGACGCAGAAGGACTTCGAGAAGATCCGGCAACGGATGGTGCGTACTGCGAACAAGAATGCGCGTGGCTGTAAGGACTACATTAATGCTCTGCAAAAAATCTCCAAAGATCTGTATGTGCAACGACTGGAGCTGAGCTACACCCCAGAAACCCGGTGTACTCCCGGCTCAATCAAAAAAGATCTGGAAACGCTTTTGCGGAGCCGTAATCAGAGACGATTCGAAAAATCCTGGAATGGTTTGGCCGGTTATGTGTGGAAACTTGAAAAAGGCGATCTGAACTGGAAGGTCCACCTTGTCTTGTTTTTTGATGGGCAGATTGTCACAACAGCAAGACAGGCTGGTTGGATTGCTACTTTCTGGATGCGTGGGTGGGGGAAGGCGGAACGTATAGCTTATTTGCTGCAAGCCAAACCAGATAACTATCAGCTTTGTGCTATTGGACTGATGAAGCGTGGAGTGGCTGAGGCTGACCAGCAACTACGCATGCTAGTCCATTACATGACCAAGCTGGATGAGGTGATGCGATTAAACATCCCGGGAGACCCACGGTTTGTGACCTATAGCCGTGGTCAACTACCTCGCAAAAAGTCGAAGCCTAGTGCCAAAAAGAAGCAAGAGCCGGCGGTGGTAAAGCCAGCAACTTACCATCCAATGCCAGTCTATATGAACAATGATCGCAGAAATGCATCAGATCCATGGCGTGCTTTATTTCCGCGTCTCAGGACTTTAAGGAGAGAGAAGCAAGATGTGGTGGTGTGTGATTCTTCTGCACTGGAGTTGGATGTGACATCTGGTTCGGATGATCCGAGTGAAGCGCTAACGTCTCAAGAAATGGGGCAGCCATTACCTGTGCCTCCGCAGGTTAGTGCTGTACCAAACAAGACGGCTGAGCTGATGGTTAACGGACAGAGAGTTGAAATGAAAAAAAGGAGACCTACAGTATCGGTACCGAAGGACGTGTAGTGAGTTTTTTACTGTCGACCTCAATGTTGTGTCCTAACACTGAGGTTGCACATCATGAACAAAATTCTCCGCCTGAAAGATGTCCTGGAAACGACTGGCCTGGCACGGGCTACGATGTACAAGATGATGACCGATGGCGTATTCCCCAAGTCGATCTCCCTGGGGGAACGTAGCGTCGGTTGGCTGGAAAGTGAAGTACAAGACTGGATCCTGGCCAAGATTGAAGAGCGTGATGCCGGTAAGGCATGATGGGTAGATGATGCTTTTGATGGAATGATGCGCTTCTCTGGTAAAGCACCGTGGCCGTGGTGGTCATGGTGTTTTACCAGAGTGCAGACCGTACTCAGTTTGTCCGTGGCTACGGGGTAAGTTTGTCATTCGATCCACGCTGCATGAGGAAACCAGAAGATCGTTTTCTCGGTATTGGTAATATGCTTTTATTACTATTACTGTATGGTTACTAATAACTAGTGGTGATATTTGGCTGCAGATAGGTAAAGACGAATGCACTGCCCTTAGGCAGAGTGCAATTCGGATGCTTGTCATGTACTGGGCTGAGTGGACATTGACACTCCTGCTAGCTTGATCACAACAGTAGACGAAGGAGCCGTATGGTTACTGGCACGAAGCCGCATCTGCATATTGTTCGTTCATCTATGCCGGTCTATCAACTGCGTATCGCGCTGACTGACTCAGAGCCTTTGATCTGGCGGCAGCTACTGGTGTCAGAGTCCGTTACCCTGGCAACGCTGCATGTCATCTTCCAGCATGCCATGGGATGGCGAGGAAGCCATCAGCATGAGTTCGTGATCGGTGATACCCGCTATGGCCAACCTGATCCTGATCACCCAGAGACCGTACCTGTTATTGATGAGCAGACTGTTACTCTCTCTGGCTTGGTGAAAGTAGGGGAGCATTTCTCCTACCTGTATGACTTCGGGGATGACTGGCAACACGACATTACGGTGGAAGCGTTGCTTCCTGCAGACGTGACGTCGGTAACGCCGCTCTGTATTGCGGGTGCCAATGCCTGCCCACCGGAGGATGTCGGTGGTATCCCGGGCTACGTAGACTTCCTGGATGTCCTGGGTGATCCGTCACATGACGAGCATCTGTCCATGCTGGAATGGTGTGGCGGTGGCTTTGATCCTGCCGTGTTTGACCAGGCAGAGACGAACAGACGGTTAGCTGGACTCAAGTTCTAAGGCTGTTCTGCATGGTGAAAATTTACTGCGGAGCTACAGGTTATGTGAACCTGTACTTTGGAGTAAACCATGGTCCGTCATCCTGGCAATACCAACCTCACCCTTCATTACGATGCTACCTACCTGGGCTTGCCTGTACAGCAGGATAAAGGCCCCTTTGTCCTGAGTTACCTGGAGCGTCTGAAGCAGACGATAGATCGAGCACTCGTGCAGTACCGTCGTGTCTTTGCTTTCCGGGTGGATCTTCGCTTTCCTGCCAATCAACAGCTACCTGCAGATGCCTTTACCAATGAGGTCATGTCTCGCTTCATTGAGTCTTTCAAAGCCAAGATCGCACATAATCGAAGACGAGCTCTAGCTGTAGATAAGTATGCCCATGAGTGTGTTGTTCGCAATGTCTGGGCGCGTGAAATAGGGGAGAGTGGCCGACCGCATTACCATTTGTTGATCCTGCTGAATGGAGATGCGTACTGTGCATTGGGAAGCTTTACATCAAAACAAAGCAATACTTGCCATCGTTTGGAAGAGGCGTGGGCCAGTGCCCTTGGCTTGCCTGTAGCTGCAGTGGATGGTTTGGTACACATTCCAGATGACCCGACCTACAAGCTGCGTAGAGGCGATCAGCAAGGCATGAATGATCTCTTTCACCGAGCCAGCTATCTGTGCAAGGCAGCCACCAAAAGCTACGGCAATGGACAGCATGGGTTTGGCTGCAGCAGGAACTAACACATGGCTCAGATGTGGGTGGTCTTACCGTGTTAGTAGACGATCTACTAATGGTGCGAGGCTGGCAGCATGAACGAGTGCCAGATCATGCTGACCTCCGGCAACCAGGTGCAGATCGGCATTGGTAATTTGCAGCGGCAAGTACTTCCCCACTGCAACGGGACTAATCGGGTCTGCGTCCCCTCACAGCAATAATGTGGGTTGTCTTCGTGTGGCTAGATTCAGGCTGCAGATTGCTGCTGTCGCATATACACCAGTCAGGTAACTGAGGATTTTCTGCATCAGAATCAGCACGCCACTCAATGGCATCGAAGCGACGCATGTCAAGCCATGGGGATCAAAGTGGAGTTAATTCTCTTTGATAGAACTCGGCATGTAGCCGAATCGCCTTTTTAATTTGTGATTTTACGCTGGATGGTAGATTGATAAATTCGCCACTCCGTTCTAATGCATGGATAACATCCAAAGGGTCGATGGAAAGCTTGCTCGTATGCAAAATCCGTGAAGTACGCTTCAGCCGCGAGACAATATTTCCGGCAGTGCGAGGGGTGTAACGTTGTGAAGATACTAACCATTTCCGAAATGCTAAATCGCTGTCCATTGCCTGTCCCTTTTCATGGCGCAGGATTGTGATCGCGATGTGTTTTGCCAGATTTACTGGCACTGCATTCGCAATCATAGTGTTCTGAGCTGTGTTCGTGCCAAGAAACGTAAATGTGCTTTCAAAAGTCTGTAAGCGTGCCCGTTCCGTTGTGGTCAGAGCCCTTGCCTCAAGGTGCGAACCCGCATCTTCCGGATGAGCGGAGTACCCTGGAGGAACATTTCTGTTGGTGGCGCGAATCGTTGGGGAGGCTTCATCAAGAGAAAATATGCCTCGGCGCCCCCAATTTCTAGGATGTCGGTAATAAAAATCAATCCCAAATTCATCACCTACATACTGTCTGATCGTGAGGGGCTCTTCCGATTGCTTAGTTTCTAGCTGGTCGACAAGGAAGTCATGGGTTTCCCCAAGGCACCCGACCGCAAAAAAACGTCGCCGATTTTGTGGGACACCAAAATACGCAGCATTAAGGACGCTTTCGCTAATACCGTAGCCCGCGTCTTCCAAAATTTTTCGTGCCTCTATCCAGGTTGTACTATTCCGAATCCCCTGAACGTTTTCCAGTACGAACCATTTTGGCTTGGTTGCATGAATGATTTCAGCGAAATTGATGGTCAGCCGAGCTCTAGAGCCTTCCACACGACTACCTGCAATGGAGAACTCTTGGCATGGAGGACCTCCCACAATGATGTCTGGGAGCTCTTTGGCGATAACTTTTGTGGCCTCATTGACACCACTTAGATCAAGGTCGAGTACAGGGTGATCAAAGTTTTTTTGGTAAACCTTGCGTGCGGCCTCCCAATTTTCCACCGCAAGCGCAAGTTCACAGCCTGCGTTTTCAAAGCCTTTGCTAAGTCCGCCGCAGCCAGCAAAGAGATCTACGACACGCATTGACACCTCCAAATGGCGTCAAAGTAGCCCATAGGAAAAATGGTGTCAATATTTTGACACACCTAGGTTGCGCACCCGTCATCGTGGCCTTAGTTGAGCGTGAATTGAAGTGAAAACTCCTTGGGGACCACCACCACTTCTTGCTTCACTACGCACTTCAGCAGAAACGGTAGCAACTATTTTGGTCCGTGAGTTCAGCCTTTAAAAAGCCACACACCATTGGCATAGACATTTAGGCTTGCTATTAAATTTGGCATAATGCCACCAGACAGGCACCGATGAGGCATACACACAGTGCGGCAAGAAGGCCCAGCAACACCGGGGTGGTTTTGTTAGCGATTTTTAAGGCTTGCAGCACGATTGAGGGTGTCACGTGTTCAACGAGGATAGGCTACCTTGGATTTACCGCATACGTTTGACGCATGGGAGAAACGGCTCGTCAATTATTTCTTGGCCATTGGCCCGGACGGCGATGCCAGCCCTATCCGTGCCTTCGAAGTCACACCCCACACGCTGACGATGGCCTGCAGCGCTTCGCGCGGGAGCGAGGACGATGTTGAAATGGCTTTCCGTCTTATGCTATCGCGCGACCCTCTGCTGATGGAGTCGCTGCGTTCTGGCTCCCAGCGCTATGAAAAACCAGATGTACCCAACTGCTTTTCCTATCTCGTATTCACCCTGTTAATCGACAGCCTGCTTGAAGGCAACTCGACTCATAGCGGGGCGTTTCGCCATAAGCTCGTAAAATGGCTGGGAATTGACACCACCGTTTCAAACCTCCGCGGGGTCGCTCTGATGTGGGAAAGTCTGGTGCGTTGGCTCAATGAGCGCATCCAGGAGGGAGAACCACTTCGCCGTTTGATCCTCCCCGATCATCCACCCGGTTGGAACCATATCGGCTACACGCTTCGTCTGTCGTTTCCGAGTAGGACTGACCTGCGGCTGGTGGCCCATTTCTGCCAAGAATATCCGGATGCTCATCGCGACCCTCGTGTCAGCATTTCCGCGTTTCCAAGGCAACTAGGCGATCGCGCCTCTTGGGGTTTGCGCCGTGCATTCAATGAGTTTCGTGGGGCTTACTACATGCAGCGTCGCGCATTGAGCGACCTTCCCTTTTGGCACCTACTGAAACGCGCCGCAACGCTGCCAGGAAGTCCAACATGCCACAACGTCACGGTCGAAATGCTTTTCGATGCGGACAAATGCGCGATCTTCTTCGCTAACCGTGATGAAGAAGGCGAAGCTGAGCCGTTCATCTCATTGAATGATGCGCTGATCGCCGTTGGAGCTGAGTACAGCGAGAATCTAGCGACCGCCGCCGAGTTCGGTATAGTGTTCTTCCATCTGGTTAGCGCAGGTCGCTGGCAAGCAACCTCAGTGGCCGACAATACAGTTTTCGGCCTGCATGTCGCCTTCGCCGAACGGCACAAACAAAAAATTGGCGATCGACTTGGCGTGCTAGTCGACAGCGATGCCTGGGCGATCACGACTCAGCCTCTACCACTTGAGACTATCAAGGATGCACTCCGAGAGGCCAAGTTGCTAAGTCCCAAGCAAGAGCAGATCGTACGCCCCTGCTTGTCTGGCGGCGTGCGCAGCGATGGGGTCTGGCTTGGCCGTCCTCGTTTTCTGCCCTCTATCAAGTCCGATACTGATCACTATGTCACCCATAGTGCCTTGCTATGCGAGACGGGTAACCCATTACGTATTGATCATGGACAGCTCAAAGCCTCCCAACCGATTGAAGGCGCATTTTTCATTCATCCGACCCTCCTACGTGGTGAAATGCACGCCCCTTGGAGCATTCGCCTTCAATTCATCAGTAATGCTTTCCCTCACATGGGGCTTAAAAGTGCGCGATATCAGCTGCCGCTGCTGAGAGACTGGATGCCTGGCACATCTGCCCACCTTGAGGTCTGCACACAGGACAAATTAGAGTGGGAGTCGGAAGAACTCGCCTGCGCGGACCTTCTTGAAGCGGTCTACGCCAGCGGTCGACGCGGATGGGAGGAGGCTCAAATCATTGCCCTCCTTAGGTGCTCCGATGAAGCAATGAATCCTTGGCTCCTGCTTCAAAGTCTACGGGACGCAGGCATCATCGAGCCGCGTCTGCGCTCCGGCTGGAAAGGCCGCGTCTGGACTTTGAAAGAGCCATGCATCATAGAAGCCCATCGCGGTGGGCTGGTATTTGCGTTAGTCGAAGGGGCGCTTTGCTCGCGGATGACCGAAGATTTCAAGCTAGCCGTTGAAGGGTTAGGTGGTACCCCTTTCCGACGCCTGGGTATCACTCCTTGGGCTGCCCCCCTAATTGGCGCTCAAGATGTTCCGGTCAAAGTGCTTGCCGAACGCCTCGGCTGGCGCTTTGAGGCCGAAACACCAACGCCATCTGCACAGTCCTTGGCATTCGCCGAAACCAGACATCAAGCCTTGTTTTACGAACCAAGTGATGTCTGGTCCTGGTCCGCAGGACGTTTCATACGGGGCGAGGGAGCCAAAGAAGGCGTTCAACTGCTGCGCCTGGCCCACACAGGAGGTCGAGACCACGATGTATACCGCGTCGAGCAAAACGGCTACTCAGTTCATTATCTATCACGTACTGCTGCCATCGCCTCGGCTCATGCTCAGGCCAAAACACCACTGTTTGAATGGAACCCAGAAGAAGAGACGATCGTCGTTAGGGAACACGAGGGCGGACTACCCGATGCCCTCGCAACCGAATTGCGTCGGTGCATGCTTCGCAATGGTGGTCCTCGTGGTCCTGAATACGTTTATCCCGCTAATGCTGAGATGGTGCGCTGGCTCGCTAGGCAGTTGCCAGACTGTATCGCAGGACTGCCCAAGAAGGCGCAACTAGACGCGCCGAGCTTGATTGACTTCGCCCGCCGTTCTTCCGGCCGCTTGCGACTGCAATGGCGCAATGGCTCAGCCATTCTCTAACAATTATTTGGAATCAGATTAACGATGTCTGCAAACATAGCGTGGTACGCCGGACAATGTATAAAACGACATGATGTCAACATGACTGTTAAAGTCATTGCCATTCGTTCGCAAGAGGGATGGTCGCTGCTCGATGCCCCACACAAACTCTTCCCGAAAACGGGTGAGGTAGAAGTTCGTCTACTGCCGGCCTCGAGACCTCATCAGAATGACTGGGTCAGTTTCCAGATCGCTCAGAAAGCTCCCCGGGGGAAATGGAGGGCATCCATCTATCGAAACCTCCTGCCGTTCCTTGACCTGCGAGATACAGGAAGCCTTGATGCGTTACGCAGCCGCTTAACGGAGGAGGGAGTCGAAGGGCCGGATCACGCTGGCTTTTGGGTGATTCGCTACAGCGAAGATCACATCATCAAACTCACCCTAATGCGTTCGTCAGACAACCGGTACCGGATGGCGACTGGCGAACACTTCTATGTGTATATCTACGAATCCGAGTTCATGTATTGGATGCCTTCGAACGAGGGCAAAGTGTTCCTCTACGAGTTGAAGCGGGGGATAGAATGCCAGCAGGAGCTCGACTGGTCGCCGGATGAGGGGTACATAAAGCGTATCGTTCGGGCCATGTCGGGAGCCCATGACCCAAGTGCAGAAGCGATCATCGGATGGCTGAAGCGTCACGCGGACGAAGTGACAGGTAAGGTCGGGACCAGTCCTGAAGATAAGCTGGCCGCACAGCAAGCTGCCCGTTCTGGAGAGTTAGCCAAGCGATTGTTAGCTGACAAGCGCCTGCTCGGGGAGTTGATTGATGCGCTATTGGCTGACCCGAAACTGCTCTCTCATCTCGAAAGCGAAACCCAATCAATAGCCGAGCAGGAACGCAAGGCCATTCGTACCTCGCTCATGAATGATCTGAATCAAGAGATCATGGCACAACGCGAGGAGCGCTTGTCAGAGATCGATACAAGGCTAAAACTACAAGAAAAAGAGCAACTTGAGGCGTTGAAAAACCAGCTTGAGCAGGAAATGAAGTCCAACAAGCTCGCGTTAGAGCAACAAGCGGCGATCCAGCAAGCAGAGTTGGAGGCCAAGCTTGAGGCGCGGTGCAACGATCTTCTGCAAGGTCTGGATGCGATTGCGGAGCAGCGTGAGAGGCTCGAGGGCGAACTGGGAAAGATCAACGTCCAAATCGAAACAGGTCATCACACCCTGGCAGAACTTCAGGCTTGTGAATCCCAGGCTATCAATGAGATCGAGCGCCTCAAAGAGGAGGCCGCCTCAATCCAAATACCGAAGAGCGTTAGGCTTGAGTCCGTTCTGCGTTTCAACCCTTCGCAAAACGTTCCGATCCTTGGCATCGCGGACATGCATCAGGCTATCGAGAGCAGCATCCTACTTACATCTGCGGGCAAAGAGCGGATGGCTCTGTTTTTTGCGTTGATGCTGGCAGGCGAAATTCCGGTACTGCATGGCCCTGAAACGCAAGATTTCCTCCTGGCGGCCGAGGCGTTGTTGTCGTCTGGGCGATCTGTACGCCTAGAGGCAGACCCGACTGTCATCACCTTTGAGGATCTCTGGTTACGCGCCGGCACGCAGCTGCCGACCGCCCTAACCCATGGGTTGGAACTCACCCGCGGTTATGAACCCACAACCATCCTAGCCGTTATAGAACGCGCTGAACGATCTGGTGCCCGCTTTTGGCTCCCTGCACTTGCAGACCGCACGCGACGTGGAGAGTTACCTCGGCGCTGCTTCATCTGCATAACCGTCGAAGACGTAGATTGTGATGAAGCCCTGGCGATTCGTAGTCAAGTTCCATGGCTTGAGGCAAGGGGAACCATAGCGCCGGCAGCTCCTACCTTGGCTCCTCTAGCATTTGCCCCGGCCAATGTTCGGCAACTCGATCCGGGAGAGCGCCCGCAGGACATCTCGCCGGCCATGACTGCGGTGGCACCGTTCGCCAATCAACTTACCCTAGCGAATGCTCTGCGACTAGCCCGCGCAGCGACCGAATGGACCCGCTTGCATCAGGGCACTCAGTATGAGAAAACCCCGGCGGCACTCATCGAATTTTTTATGAATCAGCACGGCCAGGCTAGTTGTACGCAACCGAAGTCATAAAGCCATAAAGTCATAAGGAGACGAATCAGTGCTAGATCCAATAGGTGGCTTCCACCGCATCCGAGATTTCGTCATCAACTATGTTGAGACCAGTTTCCGCATCTCCAACAAGGAAGCCGCTGCGGCCCGGCGTAACCTATTGGAGACTGTCGACGTACTTGCCACCGAGCCGTTCATTGAACCGGTGCTGCGATACGAATCGTATCAAGAGAACCTCGAGCAACTGGCCCAACGTGATGACGGCCCACTCGCACCGATGACCAAAGAAGGCAAACGAGCTTTTGTCGAGCTGGCTCTTTCCGGACTGTTCGACGGTAAACGATGCGAGGGTGAGATCCGTCGAAAATCCAACTATGCGCCCTACAACCACCAGGTCGAAATGCTTAAACGCGGCCTGCTGCCGGGCATGCCGGGCATTGTCACATCGCGTACCGGCAGCGGTAAAACCGAAAGCTTCATGCTGCCGGTGCTTGCTGCGATCTCCAATGAAGCAGTGACGTGGAATGCACCCCGCGCAGACTATCTGCAAAAGGATTGGTGGCAGGAGGATAAGACGCAATGGTCGGCGCGACGGCAGGGTGAAAACCGCCCAAGTGCGGTCAGGGCCTTGGTGATTTACCCCATGAACGCCCTTGTCGAGGACCAGATGCAGCGCCTGCGCAAATCGCTCGACTCCGAAGATGCACGCGAAGTGATGCAGGAGCGCTTCAAAGGCAACCGAATCTTCTTTGGCCAATATACCAGTTCCACGCCAGTCACCGGGTTCGAATGCCACCCGCGCATCGACGAAAACAAAGATGAAAAGCAGCGCCGCACCCGGCGCATCGCACGCCTACGCGAAGCAATGCGGGGATTCAAGTGCGATCAAGATGCAGCGCTCGCCTTCGACGGCCAAGCAGAAGAAGCAGCAAACCGCGAAGGGAAGGAGGTGCCCGAAAAGACCCGCTACATCTTCCCTGCCGTAGACGGCGGAGAAATGCTTTCACGCTGGGACATGCAGGCGGCCGCGCCGGACATCCTGGTCACTAACGCCTCAATGCTTGGCACTATGCTCTCGCGTGAAGTCGAGGAACCGATCTTCACTCAAACTCGTGACTGGCTATTGAACAACGATGATGCCTATTTCTACCTGGTCTTTGACGAACTGCACCTGATCCGTGGATCGGCGGGTACAGAAACAGCCTTCCTGGTAAAAACGCTCATCCAGCGGCTCGGGCTCGACCAGCCAGGGCATCGACACAAGCTGCGTCTATTAGCCTCCTCCGCCTCGTTGCCAGTTGACGGCGAACAAGGCCCACAGTCATTGGCCTACCTGCGCGATCTTTTCGCGCCCTATGGCACCAGCCGCCATGCTGCCGACCCAGGCACCACCGCCCCAAATTTCTGGCATGACTGCATTGTGGCAGGCAGCCCGCATATTCCGGACTTTTCCACTACGCAGCTCGACGCGCAACCTTTCGTCGACCTTCTTGAGAAGGCGCTAGAGCTCAAAGATGGTTTTGTCGACAAGATCCTGAGCGCCGAAGCGATAAATCCGGCTGTGGAACAGGCTGCTTATGCCTTAGGCATCTCTATAACCGAGGCAGGCGTTCGGGTCAAGGCGCTAGCTGAAGCGGCCGCGGCTGTGCTTACTCAAGCCTGCCGTGACGGTGACGACGTGCGAGCAACATCCACGTCTGATATGGCTGCTCGCATCTTCCGGTCTGGTTCCTGCGACCTGGACAAGGCACTGCGCGGCCTGCTGCTGGCGCGTGCACTACCCGAGTCGAAAGCTTGGCCAGTAAGCGTTTCGTTCACCACGCCTGCCTTTCGCGTCCACACCTTCATCCGCAATATCGAAGGGCTGTTCGCCTCGGTTACGCCTGACGGTGTTATTCCGGTATTCGGTGACTTCACTGTGGAGCGCGGTGTAACTCACTCGAAGCCACCAGTTGAGGGGGGGCGCGGTCGTCGGCTCTTCGAGTTGCTCTACTGCGAGGCCTGCGGTGACCTGCTGATCGGCGGCCAGCGTGGACAGAAGGTTGCAGACTGCGCAGTGACAGAGCTACTACCGTCGGCGGCCGACCTCGACAATCTGCCCGAGAAAGTTGGCTCGGAATACTACGACAAGATGACGCTCGACGAATTCGCGGTCTTCTGGCCGCGACGGACTCAACCGTCTCTTTCTGAGCGGGACTACGATTCCTGGGATGCCGCCATTCTGAACCCTGAGACAGGCCTAGTGTCGACTAGCTCAGTTGTGCCACCAGGGCATATCGGCGGATACCTGTATCGTCAGACAGAGACGGCGGTGAAAGGTCGTAATGGCAAGCCGACAAGCCCCTTGATGGCGCAGCCGTTTTGCTGTCCGAAATGTGGCACTGATTATTCGAACCGGCCGGTTTCAACCCGTTCGCGCTCACCGATTCGCGCCTTCCGTACCGGTGTTACCAAAACCTCACAGTTGGTGGCGACGGAACTGTTCGAATTGTTGCATGCGATCGGTGCAGAGCCGAAAGGCATTGTCTTCTCAGATAGCCGACAGGATGCCGCCAACCAAGCTCTAGAGATCGAAACGCTGCACCTGAGGGATCTTCGGCGTGAAATACTGGTGACTGTCGCGCGTATGCTGGCCAAGCAAGCTGATGAAGATTGGATTGATCCGGCGCAATTCCTAAAGCTTGCTGCTACCGCTAATGAAGCTGGTAATTTTGCGGAAATGGCTCAACTTGCGGAGAAATTTAGCAAGCAACAGGCCTCTGGCATGCAGAAAAACAGCAGCAAAATTTCTCTCGGGAAATTGTTGCAATGTAGTGCTGGCTCAGATATTGGCGCGCTCACTGCAGAGTTCGCCTCGCTGGGGATCCATCCGTTCGATCGCGTCGGCAAGAAAACCTACGAAGGGAAACGTTGGCACGATCTGTTTACCGATAATGGAGATCGGCTCGTTTACTCTCACAGGCTGAATGACGCGCAGAAAGCAGGCCTCAATAAGGAGATTCTCGACGGTCAGTACGAACTAATCGATGACGTCATTTTTGCTAACACGTTCTTCGCGTTGGAAGAGACTGGCCTAGCCTATCCGTCCATCATGGATGGGGATGAAGCAGCAGCGGATCGTCTGGATGCTTGGCTACGTGTGTTTGCTGGAGCGTATCGCGTCTTAGACAATAAGTACGTCGATGGCGATCGCATGAATGAATGGGTATCGGGGTCGGATGTCAAGAACAAGCGCATGCAGCGCTTCGCCCAGACCGTGTTCGGGGCCGATGCAGCAACTGATGGTCTGAGCGGCATTCTTAACGAGTTCTCAGCTCTTGGGCATCCGAGCGGCATGATTCATATCGGCAAGCTTTACCTCAAGGTCGCAAAGGAAAACGATCCCTACTGGCGCTGCGGCAACTGCGAGCGTGTACATCTCCATCGTGGACCGGGTAAGTGCACTCGCTGTGGGGAAATCTTAGACGAGCAACCAAACGGCCAAGCGGCGGAGTTGTGGCGCAAGAACTTCCTGGGCCGCCGCATCGTTCGTGGACAAGATGAAGGTGTCAACCGGTTCCGGTTGCGCGTGGAGGAGTTGACAGGACAAACAGACGACTTCTCGGATCGTTTGCGCAAGTTCAAGGGGATCTTCGTCGATGACGAGAGCGAGATCCAGAAGCGCGCCCAGGAAATCGACATGCTGTCGGTCACCACCACCATGGAGGTGGGGATCGACATCGGGGCCTTGCAGACCGTGTACCAGGCCAACATGCCACCCCAGCGGTTCAACTACCAACAGCGGGTAGGCCGGGCCGGTCGTCGCGGTCAGGCCTTCTCACTGGTCATTACCTTCTGCCGCGGTCGCAGTCACGATGCCTACTACTTCGCGCACCCACACGCGATCACAGGCGATCCGCCGCCCCCGCCCTTCCTGGCGATAGGTCACGACCCCATTCCGCTGCGGCTGCTGCGTAAGAATTGGCTACGCGCCGCGTTTAAGCATTTGCGCGACCAGTGCGCCCAGGCCGGTGACGTATACCCAGGAGACCTGCTCATGCCACCTGACGTGCACGGTGAGTATGTCTCGACTCATGACTATTATCATGACGCTGAAGCAGACTGGCCAAAGCGTTTGTGCGAAGCCCTGAACGATACCATCGCTGAACGCAATAGTTTCATTGCTGCGGCCTCCTTTGACCCGAATCAGCGCGATCGGCTTCTAGAGCACTCGGACACCAATCGTCTGATGAAAGAGATCGAAGCTCTCAGGCCGTACGCGCCCGACTCGGAGATGGGACTCGCCCGCTTCCTAGCCGAATGGGGTTTGCTGCCCATGTATGGCATGCCCACTCGTGTTCGAAATCTGTACCTTGGCCTTCGCGCCGTGAAGGCAGGTAAAGAGGAGGACTACGAATGGTCCACCATGGACCGCGACCTTGACCTTGCGGTCTTCGAGTATGCACCAGGCTCAGTCCAGATCAAGGACAAGCAGAAGCATCGCGTAGTCGGCTTTACCGGCAGTCTGTCGACACCGCAGAGTTTCAAAAAGGACGATTTATCGATTAAGGTATTGTCCCGCTGGTATGAAACCGAAACTCATGTGGCGCTCTGCGCGGCCTGCGGCTCAGCAAAACGCAGCGATGCCCTGCCACAAACGCCCCTGCCGTGCGATGACTGTCATGAAGAAATCCTGCCGGAGAAATTCAAGCGCTATGTCACGCCCGCTGGGTTCCGAACCGACTTCAATCCGAAGGATGACGAGGAAGACGTTGGACGCATGTCCGTTCGCAGCATGGCGACCCTGGTGGATCCAGGCGAGAGTCTGAAACATGGGAATGTCACGGTACTGCACGGTGCCGATATCACAATCATGCAGATGAACGATGGCATCGCCAATATCGAAGGCGAAGGAGAGGGCTTCCTCATTGAAGAGGCGCTCGATCTGAAAGTTCCGATGCCATCAGGATCCAAGAAGTCCCCACAAATAGAGGGAATGCCGCAGGCATTCGAGGCCGGTTGGCTCAAGAGCGCGCGCACTGGCAGCTGGGGGCAGACGCGCTGGGGCAAATTCGGCGATCCCATGCCCCGATTTGGTCTGATTTCCTGCAAGCAGACAGACTCAGTCCATCTTGAGCTTGACCAGTTTGATCCTCGGCTGAACTTGGCGCACGTGGCACGACGAGGCGTTTACGCTCATCTGCCGACACGCGCGGCTGCAATCAGTGCAACGCAAATCCTCGTGCAAAGGGCTGCTCTTGAACTCGATGTGTCCGCCGATGAGTTCGAGGCGCTCGAGCCTCGGGTGCGCTCCGGCAAGCCGATGCTGCAGATTGCCGATGCTCTGATCAATGGATCAGGCTTGTGCCGTCGCCTGGGTGAAACCATTCCGGGCGGCTTACGGCCGAAGATCCTCGATCTCCTAGACGATATACTGACAAACCACGATCAGTGGCCCCTGGTGGACTTTCTCAAGGTATCGGCGGAGAACAATCATGCCGCGCAATGCCACACCTCCTGCTACCGCTGTATTCAGCGTTTCGGAAATCGTCGCTATCACGGCCTCCTCGATTGGCACCTGGGCCTAGCTTACCTGCGTTCCATGAGCACTCCGCATTATGCATGTGGGCTGGAGGCGCAGGACGTACGTTATCCTGAAATCAGCGGCTGGCGTGCACGTGCCGAATGGTTGGCAGAAAACGTCGCTCAGATGCGCCCTGGCACCTTAACCTCCGATCGCTTGCCTCATTCGGGACTGCCTTACCTCGTCGAACAGGTGGGTGGGCACGAAACGCGGTATGTGATCGTTCACCCGCTCTGGAGCCTCGAGTCGAGTGTGCTGTCCGACGTACTGGGAGCCGATTGGTCTCCAGAGCTGCGTTTCGTGGACACCTTTAACTTGGAGCGCCGTCCGCTCAAGGCAATGACCTCGCCGTTATCCGCACGCTAAGTGCTCCTAGCCGTAGAACTATCAGCTCTCAACTGTTCGTATGAAAGCGTTTTATGATGGAAGGAACGACCCGCAACGTACCTGATGTACTTCTATCAAACGAAAATGTTACATGGATTTCCTATGGCACATGGGGCATGTGTTAGGTTTGGAACGTGTCGTCCGTAGGTGGGAAGATAATCATTGGTTTCAGCCGAATTGCTGCCCGTTACCATGGTTTTAACCAAAAAATGAAATCCCGTAGCACTACAACATAGTAGGCAAGGCCGAAGCCTTGCCTACTATGCCCTACCAGTTGAACAGCTTGTCCAGCCAGCCCTCCACTTTGCTGGAGATCACTGACCAGCCTTCCCGCAGGATGGTGGTGGCAGTTTGCTTGATGGTTTCCCACAGTCCTTTGCTTGCCGTCTGGTAGGCCTTCCCCGAGACATACTCAGGCTTGGCTTCCCTGGCGATTGCCCACTTTTTTTGATTCGGCAGCAGGGTGACGATCTGCTCGACCAGGCCGGTGAGGCCATAGCCTTCTTCGGCTGAGGTAACACAGATGTGGTCGAGGGCGATGTCGAAGGTCTGGGATAGCTGGATCTGCTTGCGGCTCAGATTGCTCTGTTGAGTGCTGCTCGGCAGATGCCGTTCGTGGTCCCATTCCCAACACGGGGCGACTTTGTCCACCTGGCTGATCACAAACAGTACCGGGATGTCCCGATCTTCCAGGTAGGGACGGATGACGTTGTTGAACACCTGCTGGTCAATGGCCAAGGCCCGGTCATCGGCTTTGACCACCCACAGGATCAGATCCAGTTCTGGGAGTAGCCGTTGGTACAGCTCGGTGTACTCCTGATCCCGACCGATGCTTTCACCGACACCAGGCACGTCGATCAAGGCAATCCCTTTCCCATTTTTATATGCCAGGGTGTATTCCTGTGGGTAGCGGGTACAGGCCGCAATGTCATCCACTTCAGCAATCTCCTGACCGAACAGGGCATTGCACAAGCTGGACTTACCACCCCCGGTTTTGCCCATGATGCCGACTACGGCTTGATAGTTGACCAGCTGTTCGATGCGCGCCTGTAGCGCTTCGCGTTGGGCCTGGGTAAAAGCCTGGCCATGCAGGTTGAGGGTGTTGCTGAGGTAGGCGAGCATCTGCTCGCCATGGCTAATTGGAAAAATCATGGTTTGCTCCAAATCTGGAAACGACAACGCCCATCCCGTGGTGACGGCGATGGGCGCTGGCTGATGTAGGGGGGATGGCTTACTGACGTGCCATCCAGCCGTTGTCGGTCTTGATCATGGCGTAGGTATCGTTGAAAGGGATATCGACGTCACCGGCAAACTTCTCCAGTGGCTTCGGCACATTGACCATCCGCATGGTTATATTGGGATTCACCTTGGGGCAGGCATCTACCATGTTCCGTTCAATCATGCTCATGGTGTTGTTCACAAAGCTGTTCAATTGCGGCCCATTAATCAGTTCTCCACTTTGGGCACTCAGTTGGGCTAAGTCTGGGTACTTGGTTTCCAATTCTTGAGTGGTTGCCATCGGCTCGACTGCTTCCAGGGCATGCAAGCGATCGGTGTACTGGGCACGCAATTCATCGTGCCGCTTGTCCTTGGCTTGCAGTTCTGCCAGCGTTTTGGGGTAGGTGTCACGCATATAGCTGGAGATGCTATCCGGCGGGGTAAGGCGTACCGTGTATTTTACCTGGACCAAATAGCTGCCATCGTTTTGCGGAATACCGTTCACGCGTTCAAAGTCTTTGACCTTCATGTTGTCGCAACTGGCAAAAATACCCTCCGCAACTTGTTGTGCATCACTGGAGGAAGGCGCATCCGAGTTGCACCCCGTCAGCATGGCACCGGCCAGCAGCAGGATGGGGAGGGTGAGTAGTGTCTGTCTGGATTGCATGGTATTTCCTTTGTTAAGCATTTTGTCATCCTGAAATGTCTGAAAACATCTCAATGAGATGATGTTCATCTTTTAAGGATGTTCATGTCAATGGGGTGATTTGCCACCATTCAAGTTGAATGGAGAATGTGATGGCAAAGACGAAGGTGGATGCACTGGCGCTGAGCATTGGCAAAGCGATTGCGGCACGACGGCAGGAAGCCGGACTGACCCAGGAGCAAGTCGCAACACAACTGGAGATCGGGAATGAAGCGGTATCGCGGATGGAGCGGGGACTGGTGATGCCGACGGTAGCCCGCCTGCTGGAACTGGCGAGCTTGTTTAACTGTGATGCCTCCGCCTTGCTGGTGGAGTCCAGCAATCGCCCGGCAGAGCAGGCGCAGCACCTGGCGCAGATGCTGGCCCGCCTGGACAGTGCAGATCGGGAGATGGTGCTGGCGATGGTGGAGCAACTGACTCATCGCCTGGCTAAGCCGTCCTGACTGCACCCAACTTGGAGGTGAGCCGGGTAGGTCGAGAGACGGCCTTTGGCTGCTCTTCCGGTTCACCAGCACTTTCCACTGCTGGATAAAACTCTTCTAGCAGCTGCGGTACTTCCTCCTCGGTATCTTCGAACTGACCGTTCTGCAGCAATAGCCGGGCGGCTTGTTCCAGTTCAGCAGTATCGATGCCGGCTTCCAGTTGTTCATCCGCTACCTTGCGTGCCGTGCTGACGGCTTCGGCCAAGGTCTGGCCATCACGTAGTGTCAGATCCACGTAGTACACCGGGGTACGGTGTGACTGGGTGGTGCTCTTGGCGCGTAGACGTAACAGCAGCGGTAGATGCTTGGTGTTACCGCCACTGGCTGCTTCGTAATATTTCAAGCGTGCTGCCAAGGTTCGTACCGAGTTGTAGCCGGTGGTGCGGAAAATGAAGCTGCCCAGTTCATCCTGCTGACCCTCCACTTGTACGTTCAGGCGACCGTACAGCTTGCAGCCCAGCTCTTTGGCCAGCGGACAGCGGTCTGGTCCGGCACAGCCAATCTCTTCCATCCCCTGACTGGTGACCCGTCGTGCTGTCTCTCCGTTACCGACACACACTGGTCGTCCGTTACTCCGGTCGAAGGCACTGTATTCGGCACGCAGGTTTAGCTCACTGTCGTTGAACAGCAGTTGGATTGGAATAGCGCGGATCTTGCCGTTCTGTGCCTGCTCCGACAGGGCCTGGTGCAAGGGGTGCAGCAACCAGCCATCCCGGCTCTGTACTTGGGTGGTGAGTGAAAAGCTGTCGTCCTTCTCCGGCAGCCAGCGTTCTTGTTTCTGGACCAGCTTGCCAATGCTGATACGCCCAATCACGGGCGGAGTAATGGCTAGACCTTTGATCATGCTGATTTCCTTTCAGTCTGAATGACAAAGCGCCGGGAGCCGGCAATGGACTTGCTGTACTGGGCGAGCAGGGTGGGGTGGTCTTGCGACAGGCGTTCTACATCCGGTGCAAAGCGATCCTTGGAACGCTTCCAGGTGATACGGCCCGATTGGAACACGGCGGCAGAGGCATGGCCCAACACGTTCTGGATCTGCTGGCGGATGGCCGCCTCCCGGGCTTCAGCGTCCTCCTTCCTCTGACGTTCGGCCAACAAGGCAGAGAACAGCCGGTTGCCCTCAATCGATTCCGACAGGTCGATGGTCTGGCCATCATCACGCGGGAACAGCCAGGACAGTGCAGCACCTGCATCATCTGAACCATCCGGTGCCGGCTGGGTGTCCATCAGCACGTGTTGCCAGAACACCGTTTCGCGAGCGATCAGATCAGCAATCTTGTCCTCATCCCGATTGACCCGATAGATCCGGAAATCCTGACCACCGATCAGCACGGCCACATCGGCCCAATCGTGTCCGGTAACTGCGAGCTGATGCAGTACCTGGCATTGATAGGCAACAGGAATACCTTCCTCCCACTGCGGGGCAGAGTGATAACTGGCGGTCTTGATCTCCAGGATGCCCCAGCCTTCCTCTGGACAACGCACCTCCCGGTCCAGATTGGCCAGCATGAAACGGTGTATCGGGTGCTGCAGTACTGCATTCACCCGGCGTACCTTGCGACCGGTACGCTCGGCATACACCCGGGCTAGGATGGGTTCCAGAATCGTGCCCCAGATCACAGCTTCCTTCTCCGACAGATCTTCCGGCTCCTTGCGACCGGTCTTCTCCAGCCACAAGGACAAGGGGCACTTGTATGGCGACAGCCCAATCGCCGGGGCAGCATCGGACGAACCAATGCCTAGCTGCCGGATACGCAGCCATTCATCACGAGACAATTTCAAGGTCGAGGCCAGACGAATGGCCTGTGCGTAGCGTTCAGCCATGGCGAAACACTCCTTATAAAGGCATAAAGCCCGGCAGCAAGGCTGACCGGGCAATGGATGAAATAAACAGGGATGAGCAGAAACGAGAGAAGTGACAGCAGAGCAAAGCGACAAACGGGAATCAGGCAGAAGGGCAAGACAGAATCAGCAGGTACAAATCAGACCAGTAACGGGTTCACGATGGGGCCACCGGCACAATCACCGGCAGCTCAGGGGAGAGCGTCAGCAAGATCTGCCGGATGGCAGGCCACTGTTGTGGTTGTCCACGCAACATGAACTCCCCGGCCAAGCGCACCAGACAGGCTTTGACCCAATCGAGGGAAGGGGCTAGGCCATCATGCAGCACGATCCATTCTGCGATGGCACTACCCAGTGCTTCGGTTACTTCGTAATGCCACACCCCGGGTGCGCCTTGATCCAGCTGGTCGTACAGGGTGTCAGCCAGTGCCGCCACCATCGGTGCGTACTGCACCAGTTCGGCATGGAGTTCCAGGCAGCCAGCACCCCAGATGACCAACAGACTGCGCTCGGCATCGGGGCCGTCGTATGCCACACCCAAGCCGTTCCAGGTACAGAAGTCCCGCATTCCTGCCGTCAGACAGGCTGCCGTCAAGGCAATGGATTGCACGGAGGCCATGGCTCTTACTCCACCAAGGCCAGTGCATGCTCCAGCGCCTTGCCCTTGAGCTGGGCACCCTGACCGAACCAGGCGGAATCCAGCCGGTAGTCCTGGCTACGGGCACGACGGCGATGATCCACATATTCGGTCATGGCATTGACCAGTCCCCAGGCCGTTCCCTTGGTCCCGGCCAACAGTGAACCCATGCCCCCACCGCTATACAGTGCCGATACCTGCTGTAGTGCTTTCGAGGTCACCGCATCCTCCGTGCCTTCCACCAATGGCTCATCCAGTACTTCACGGAAGAACTGACACGCTTCTTCCGGCGAGACCGTGCGCTGTGACAACTGCTTGATGTTGCCGATGAAGCGGTCCCAAGCCGACAGACCAAGCCCCAGTGCTTCCTTCACGGACTGCGGATCAAACACGGTGGAGTGGGGCACTTTCACCGCACCGGTTCTGTCCTTCACCGCCATCTGCAGGGTGTTATTACACACCACCCGTACCGAGGTGAACTGGGCGGTGGTGCACAGCGTGCCGTCACAACTGGTGGCCAGCAGCAGATAGGCTTTGACTCGATCCCCTCCCTTGAGTAGAGCTTCCTGGCCAGTCTTGGCCAGTGCCCACAGCTTGCGGCCACCCTTCAATACGCCAGCGGTTTCCAGCTCAAAACCACCGGCACTGACCAGGTCGCGATAGAACTCCAGTACTTCAGAGGGCTGGACTACCTTGTAACGCGGCGACACCACCGAGAGCGGTGCCAAGGAATCCGAGCGATACAGCACCTTGGCATCGGCAAAGGGCCGGATGTGCATGCCGTCAGCGGCCACATTGAACAAGACATCACTCTGCTCGATACGCCAGTCCATACCGGCTTCAGTCAGCCACACATCCAGTGGCTGCTGTGGTGACAGTGGATTGCCCAGACCATGCCAGGGCGTGGCCCCGACAAAAGCCATGGATTCGATGAGATGGGACATAGATCACTCCAATGAAAATGGCCCCGTCAAAACGGAGGCCAGGGCATAAAGGACACCCGAAGTGGGTGTCGCTGTGCTGGTTCAAGGGGGTGATATAAGGCTGAAAAAATCTGGATTACATTCTCTTCGGATCGGCGGATGTTCGGCCGAAGCGGTCGTTGGATCTGTAGGGTCGGAATTACTGCTACCGTCCCACTGCTGCCACTTGAGCCACGAAGACAAATCGTACCGCTATTTGAGTGGAACAATCTCCCGCAATGACTGTTCAAGTATTCGAACTTGTCCATCACTATAACTTTCCATCCGTTCAACATTTTTCCGATACTTCGCTGCTCGCAGATGGTATACGCTGGGATGAAAAATGACTTTTGGTTATCGGAGAGATATTTGTGTGCCAAATATTTATCGCAAGCTGTTCTAGGGGTAGAGAGGACAAGAGATGTTCGAGAGTTTCTATCCCGAAGTCCGAACTGTCGCATACCACGTCAATGCAAATGAACCGCAACTTTACGGGAGCTGACACCCCGATGGGAGCTATTTTGCGATGACTAGGCTACTAGTACGTCTGTCTGTATGGTTTGCCCGTCGCCGAGCAAGGAAAAGTGCACAGACTTCAAGAGTAGAACACCCAGATGGCGGGATCGGGGCGGAAGCACCAATCCGGAAATCGTCCGAGGATCGCCTAAGGAGGACTAGCTTCGCGGACCGCATCGCTATCGTGCTTTCGGAGCTCAGTCTACGGGAGGGTCGGGTGTTTGCGATCCGCGGAGGATGGGGCTTCGGCAAGTCCTCGCTTAAAAACCTGATCACTGAGAAGCTTGACGCCAGCGACGGAGCAGACTGGCTTGACTTCAATCCTTGGCAGTGGGGCGATGGCGACACGATTACTCGCGCCCTCTTCGGCCAGATAGCAGATCGTCTCGGGGGAGAACATTCGAAATCAGCACTTGCTCGAGCAGAAGCATTAAGACGCTACAGTGCAATTCTCTCTGGGGTAAGTACTCCGCTCAAGAAGGCCGGGGATTCGAACCATCTCATTTCGTTGATCCTGACGAACGTTTCGGTAATCGCTGTCGCTTCAGCCATAGGTTTCGACTTACCGACAGTTGCAAAGTTGGGGGCTACTCTCGCTGCCCTCTCAGTCTGCACATCCCTGCTGGGACGCGTGCTGTCATTTCTCGGGCGCGACCGTGGCAACGAACCACTCGGCAAGGTACGAGAAGCTTTGGAGGATCGGCTTCGTGAACTTGACCGGCCACTGGTCGTATTTGTCGACGATATCGATCGACTTGAGCCCGAGCAGATTCGGTTGCTCTTACGGCAGGTAAAAGCAAACGCTAATCTACCCAACATCGTCTTTGTCTTACTATTCCAGCCTAGTATCGTAGAGCGGGCTCTCGATCCGGTCGCCGATGACGACGGCCGCGCGTTCCTAGAAAAAATTGTACAGGCTAACTTCGACTTGCCGGCGGTTCCCGTATCGATAGTGCATCGTATATTCGGCGAAGAGCTCTCTGAGTTAGCCGGGGTCTATGCAACCGAAGAGAACGGGTTCTCACAAAGACGCTGGGGCAATGCCCTCGTTGGTTGTATTCAGCCACTGCTGCGTAACATGCGTGACGCTCGCCGACTAATCTCATCCATCTCAGTGCATATGCCATTGCATGTGTCTGGCGAGGTGTTTGAGGTGAATATTGTTGATTTCCTTCTCCTTGAGGCACTCCGGGTCTTCGAGCCTGACCTTCACGAGGAGTTGTTCTGTGAAAGGGAGCTGGTGCTTCAGGAACATCGCTTCCACGGCTATGCCGGACGGGATGCAGACAAAGTAGTTGCCGAGCGACTTCTAAGTATTGTGTCGGAGGAGCGCCGCGTCATCGCCCGGGATGCACTAAAGGAACTGTTCCCGCCTCTCGAATGGGCCTTCGGAGGAGTGAACTACGCAGATGGTTTCCGAAACAATTGGTTAACCGAAAAACGGGTATGTTCTTCTCGCTACTTCCCGCGTTACTTCGAACTCCAAACAGCAGTTGGCGAAATATCGGAAAGTCGTTTTGTCAGTTTTCTCGAACAGACCAAAACTGAGGATCAGCTTACTATCGCGATTGCAGAAATAGAGAACGATGGCCTACTACTCTCGCTTGTCGCGAGGCTGGACGAGTCAGTTGACCGCCTCCCAGTGGAGAATGCCGCAGTATTACTACCAGGAATGTTTGAGATTGCCCAGAAACTCGTTAGTCAGGGGAAAGCCGATTTCTTCAGTTCACCTTGGATTTCGGCATGGAGAGCGACGAGCTGGTTCCTAAAGCGGATCCCGCAGGAGAAAAGAAGTGGTTTGGTACTAGAGGCTCTCCGCCAGACCAAGGGATTGTCAATTGCTTCAATCCTGATACATCTTAACGATCCTGCGGATCAGAAGGAGGGCAATGCCTTCGATCCGGCACTGGACGTTGATACCGTTGAGGCGATGAAGGCCGAATGGCTACTACAGATTAGGAGTCTGGCGGCAAACGGAGATGCTCTAATCGCGGTACCTGGTCTCGCAGCCCTGCTCTACCGGTGGCGGGACTATTCGGGATCATTGGATGAACCTCGAGAGTGGCTGATGAAAGCAATACGAACCGATCAGGGCTTCGCAAGCATCGTTTCTAGCATCATGAGTCGAGGCACTGTTCACTCGCTTGGAGATCGAGTATCCACACCACATTTCAGTTTTAACCGAGAGACTATCGATGACTTCATTGGTCTTGATGTAGCGAAAGATAAGTGTGATGCGATCAAATTTGCAGAATTCCCCAACCACGAAGAGGCTCTACAAACGTTGCATAGATCTCTTGAAAAGTGGCTTGAGTGAAGAGGGTGTTTCCCACATTGCTAACGACAAAAGGTGCTGTTCGGCCAAACTGGTCAATCATGCCATTGTGATACGATGGCAGCTATCGGCCAGGAGCAGTCATGCGGGATACGCAGAGTTGCCATTTTCGGATAGACACCGGATGCCCCCGCCAAGCATTCAGCCGAAGCAAACAACAATCGCTACTGTAGGTGTTGTTCCTCATCAATCATTGAGAAGGTACAGATGAAAAAAATTGGCCTGCTGGGTGGTTTAAGCTGGGTTTCAACGTTGGATTATTATCGACATATCAATGAAGGCGTAAACGCTGAGCTTGGTGGACTCAACTTTGCCGAATGTGTACTATATTCTTTGAACTTCAATGAAATTCAGCGCTACGGATGGGACGATTGGGAGCGAACCTATGCTGTGCTACTCAAGGGTTGTACACATTTAAAGGCTGCCGGTGCCGAAGCAATTGTCTTGTGCGCTAACACGGCGCATGTTGTTGCCGATAGATTAGAAGCCGCAGTGGAACTACCCATCATTCACATTGCTACCGTCACAGCGCAGGAAATATCTCAGCAGCGTGTACAAACCATTGGTCTGATTGGCACAAAATTCACGATGGAGTTACCGTTTTTTAGGGATCAGCTGCAGCAATATGGAATAGAAACATTAATCCCTGAACAGCAGGAAACCCGTAATTTTATCCAGCAAACGCTGAAGGACGAACTTGGCCGCGGCATCACTTCCACAGCAACCAGAGTTGCCTATCTGGAGATCATTCAGCAGCTCATCAATCGTGGAGCTAAAGGTATCGTCTTTGGCTGTACCGAAATCCCGCTGTTATTAAGCCAAACGGATGTTGCAGTTCCGATTTTTGATACAACCAGAATTCATGCCCGTGCTGCGGTCGAGTTTGCACTTTCGTAACATACATCACATCTTGCCACATGCAGCCTGTGCTCTTTTAGATGGAAAAGCACTACTCTTAGTTAGAACGTGGTAGCCGCGATGTATTGGAGTGCATCCAGTAGGAACTGTTCCATGGACACATAGCCCGCTCATGCTCAGCTATAGGATGGTGTGGGGATAGAGAACAAAATAACTACTTTGGGTCGATTGCAGTCAATGTGTAAGTTGAAATTGAAATGGTAAGTAAATGCCTGTGACTATTATTTCGTCGAAAATGTTTATTGAAAGCTTGATTGATGGAAGCTGGCTAAAGCGTGCGGCTAAATAAGCAATGAATCAGATGCATCACGCAAATAGCTAGTGATTCAAGAGGTCTGCCCGTAATGGATATGGTAAAATCAGCCATCAAAATTTTGTCACTTGCACTTGCTTTTATTGCATTTTCTGCTGTTTATTTTTACTACTCATTCCGGCTGAAAGTTGAGGCAGTCAATTGCATACTCATATATAGCGGGCTAAATATAGCACTCATTCTCTTCATAAGCTTTTATCATCTGTGGAGTAAAAAAAGAAGAATAAGAGAAAATCTACAAAAGCAAGTTGAGTGTTCAATATTTAGCAACTCAGCATTCGAGTCAGAAAAAGCAAAAGATATTGCTCTTTACCTACAAGCCAGGCTGGCTATATTGTACTCACTTCCCGCTGAAAGTATTGATCCTCGCATTGATCTGTGGAGTGCGCTGGAGCTAAAGGAATCAATGTTAAAGCCAGACGTTCAGCATCATTTTATATTTGGAAAGTATAGCCAATACGTTGATCCTTCCATCTGGATTCGGCATGTAAAACTTATCGACCTTGCCAATGAGATCGGGTCTTATCCTCTCTTGCCATCAACTACTCAAACATCAGAGTTGTAGCGATATTTCGTTTTCTATTACTTCATACATCACGCCTTGCAATACATGCAGCCTGCACTCTTACGGTGGAAAATCCACTACTCTTAGTTAGAGATTAGTAACAGCAAGATGTTGGATTGCATCCAGCAGGAACTGTTTCATGCGCAGATAGCTAGCTCATGTACAGCTATAGGGTTGTGTGTGGACAGAGAGCAAAATGACTGCTTCGGGTCGGGAGTGTGAGTTGGCCCGATCAAGAAGCTGATGCTCATGGTGACTCTCGGACGAGTGGCAGGTAAGCGCCCGATTGCCGACCGATAGAGCCAGCAAGCTGTACGGCGGCAATGGCCGGATTGTGTTGAAAAACTCCTGCTGCTTCAGCAGAACACAGCAAGCCATACAAAATTCGACCGAATTTGCCTAAGAAATGAGCAAATACTCGGTGTTTTGATCAAAAAATAGGCAAAAATTCGATCAAATCAGCTTGCTACGGAGATCCGAAATAGTTTTTCAACAGAATCGCCGAAAAACTGCCGGTACCCGCGCTGAGAGCACGCTACCATCAGGCAGCGTGCTCTCATTTCCACGGCAGTGGTATGTTGCTTTCCTGGCAGGCGTGCGGAAGGTCGGAACTTGTTCAGATCTCCCCTGGTAAAAGAGGGGCGAATCAGCCTGATGCTGGTTGCTCTCTATACGGTCTCAATTAAAGAGAGCTACCCCATCCTCCAAGCCAGCCTATGGCATGATTTCGACATACTCATACACTTCGCAATCGCGTACTTGTTTGCGTACCGCCAGGCTTGCCGTTTCAAACCAGGCTTGCGGATTATGCAGATCGATTTCTTGTCCCATAAAGCGCAGCAGTTCGCAAATCGGCTCCACCACATTGCTGCGATACCTGCTGTCGCCTTTTTCATAGCCCAGGTACAGGTTTTTCATGCAATTGCCCCGGCACCAGGCATAGGCTTCGCATTCCTGGCAGGGCATGGTGGCGGTGTGCTGCAAAGGGCTGTGACGCAAACTATTGTCTTTGACGTCACCCATTTTCATATTCGGTAGATACATCATGTCCGGACAGGGGTAAATCTCCCCATTCGGCATGACATTAAGCAGATGCGTTGAAACGCGACACTGAGTGCGGCCGGCATATAGCTCCTGCGCCCGGTCGGGAAACAGCTTGTTGCGGATGATGCCCATCACCGGAATCAAAGGATAGAGCCGGGTCGGGTCCAAAAAGAAGCGCCCAATAAGCTGGCGAAGCACGGCTTTGCGCTTGTCGATCGAATCACCGGCATACATTTCGTCGGCCACGAATTGCCAATAGAGATAATCGAATGGAGAGTGATCTCCGATGAGCTGGTCCAGCTCATCAAATGTGGTATCGGCATTACCCCAGGTGACGCGGGCGGTGAGGCTGCCACCCAGCTGGTCGCGTACCTTGGCAAGATTGCGCAATACCTGGCGGTAAATGCCACGGCCGCGGTAGCCATCGGTGATGGCTTCACCGCCATCAATGGAAACCAGCACATTGGATAAGCTGGCCAGTGCCCATGCCGGCACGTCGTCCAGCAAGGTGCCGTTGGTTTGCAGCTGATACCGGAAATGGGGGAAACGCTGCATCACCTCCAGTACCAGCTTCATGTTGAGCGTGGGTTCCCCTCCGTAGAAGGTTACATAGACATCTTTGCCGTTCAGATGCGTTTCAATAAAGCTTGCCAGTTGGTCGACGTTATATTCAAGTTCGGTCTGCGAGCCAAGCACATTACCAACGCCCAACGAGCAGTAGGTACATTTGAGATTGCATTTCAGTGTGGTCAATAGTTGCAATTCAACACGTGCGCCGATGATCGGCGGTTCTGCTCCGGCCTTTGGAGGGCAGGAATCGTGAAAGTGCACCGGATAGGTTTGTGACATGACCAAAGACATTGGTGTGCTCCAGGGTGGAAAACCGGCCATATTGCCCTCATGGCATGGTTTGTTCCTTGATGTGCACCAAGTACGAGGTTATTCCCACCGCCCTGGCCTATCGATTGGCGGAGCCTTTCCTGCCGACCTGCTGCGATGGGAAATCCCCAATATCGACCCGCTGGCGTTTGGCGGCAGACTGGTCTGGCCATGTACATGGCAAGTGCAGGTCACGACAATGACAACAGGAGGAGATTCAAGATGAAGGCAAGGAAAATGCTGTGGAAACTGGTTGCCTTGGCTGCCTTGTGCGGCGCATCAAGCCAGGCAGCACTCGCCGCTGATGGTAATGGCTATTACCAGTTGCAATCGACACTGAAACTCAGCACACCGCAACCTAGCTGGGACTATCTGACTTTCGATGCAAGCCGGCAATATCTGTTTATCAATCGCCATGCAGACGGCGTCAGTGTTGTCGATGTCAAACACATGCAAGTGGTGAAATCGAAGATTCCCGGTACCGAACACGCGGGCGATACAGCGCTGGCCACTGCCGAAGGCCTGGGTTTTACCAGTAACGAGGATGGTTCCACCACCCTGTTCAGACTGGCCGACTTTTCCTTGGTTAAGCGCATCAAGTTTGGCAGTAATGCCGACGGCAATGTTTATGACCCGGTCACCCACCGTGTCGCCTTCATGATGGGCGACGACTCCACCGTGCTGATTCTGAATGCACGTGATGGTAGTGAACTGGGGCGGGTAAAAGTGGACGGAGAAAAGCTCGAACGCCCGGTTGCTGATGGCAAAGGCAATATCCTGTTTGCATTGCGCGACAAAAATCGTGTTATTCGCCTGGATATGGCCAAGATGATGGTAAGCGATGAGTGGCCGGTGTCCTGCATTCAGTCCAATAGCGTGGCCATAGACAAGGATCATGAGCGTATCTTCGTCGGCTGTCGCGGTGACAAGCCCGTGCTGCTGGTGCTGGATGGCAAGAATGGCCATCAAGTGGCAACCTTGACGCTTGGACGCGGCGTAGACGAAGTGATTTACGACGCAGATACCAAGCAAGTGTTTGCCAGCAATGGCATCGAGAGCAATCTGGTGGTGTTCGGGCAAAAGGATCCTGATCACTACGAGATGACACAGTCGGTCATGACGCGCCCCAGTGCGCGTACGATGGCAATGGATCCCCAGACCAAGAAACTCTACCTGGTAACGGCCGAAGGGGTGCAGGATCCGGGCAAGAAGGTTAATCGTGCACCTTCTTTTTTCTATCCCAATTTTTATCAGCCAGACAGCTTCGTACTGTTGACCTACGGCGTTGGGAAATAAGCGGCAAAGCGAGCATGTCTGGAATCTGTATATGGCTGCCACGGGCTTCTGTACTACAGAACGGCGGCTCTGACCGAAAACCGACTGCGTCAGCTGTTAGAGCACTCTGCCATCAGGCGGAGTGTTTTCATTTCAGGGTAGTCGTCAAGCACAGCTTGCATAGACTTGCATTCATGACAATTTCTTGATTGTCCCGACTGCCCGGGAATTCGAGGCCCAGAACGATCCACGCTTAGCCAAACTGGTGCTGCGCTTTCAGGTCATTGCACATCCGCATGCCAGCCACACGCTTCGGACCGAGACCTTCGTGTATTGCGCAAATACACGTACAAAAATGCTATTTACGCCTTACTGGCTGGCAATCCGCCTGGCCAGCGGATGGATTCGGCGTCGCACCCTGACATTAATTCAGCAGAAACTCTCCACACCTGCAAGCCAGGGAATTACGCATGAATAGCACGGCAGTGGCCAGGCTACCTCGCGTAGCACTAGCGTACACACACCGGTGTGGCGCCTTACACGCGCGCAGGCGCTGAGAAGAACAGTCCGGGCTATGCATGGCAGGAATAGCTTGAGTTCGGCCAACGCGGTCAGTGACAATGGCCTGTAATAATGACCGGTTTACTCAGCGCTGCGGCCCCCCTCCCTTGGATCTATGACCGAGAAACTCACTCTGCACGGCTAATGCAGAGCCTGTAGATAAGCCGCCAGTGCCTGAATTTCCTTGTCATCCAGTGTTTTGACAATCGCCTGCATCTCTACCGCAGAAGGTCGTTGCGTACTGGCAAATACATGCAATTGTTTTTCCACATAGGCCGCATGTTGGCCCGCCAGTCGCGGTCCGACTTCACTCCCCTCGCCGTTGGGGCCATGGCAGGCCATGCAGGGCGGTGTGCCCTTGGCTTCATTGCCGTTACGGAACAGTTGCGCTCCCTGTGTGGCAAGCCCTGCCTCTACTGCTGCCGTATTTGGCAGGGGTTTCTGGCTGGAGAAATACTCCGCGATGTCGGCAATGGTCTTGTCATCCAGCGTCGCGGCTATTCCCCACATATAGTCATGGGCAGATTCATCACTGCGGCTATGGTTCTTGAGCGCCTGCAGCTGCTTGACGATATAGCCTGCCTGCTGTCCGGCCAGGCGCGGGAACAGGGGCGAGCTGCTATTGCCATCTGCGGTATGGCAATTGGCACACCACTGCCGCGCCAGATCTTCTGCACTACCTGCCGCGATGACTTGCAGGGGAAGCAGGGAAATCATCCCGAACAGCGCAATTTTAGTGATTTTCATGGCCATCGCTCCTAGAAAGCTATCCACGTATAAAGATAGGTCGTGTTATTGTCCCGTGCATTACGCCCATTGCCATCGTAGTTGAGACTAGCTCCCTGGTATTTGGTGTAGCCGGTATATTGCAAGCCAACGCGCCAGTTGGGCTTGATCATGTAGTTCAATTCCAGGATATAACCGGTGGTGTCCGGACTACCGGTATTGCTCCAGGCCGTCCAGTCTGTCGTACCATGCTCGCCAAAATAACCGATGCTCAGCCCGTAGGTGTGCTGATACCAATAGCTTGCCTTGGCGCGAAAACTATTCAGTTTGCTGTTGGCGGTTGCCCGGTCATTGCCGATATGCGAGGCATCCCAGTCGGTACTCTCATGGATATAAGAGAGCTGGGTGGTGAAAATATGCGGATCGGACAAATACTGGTACTGCATGTCAATGCCACGGTCGTGGTAATGGTCGAGCGGTGAATTGATATCGGTGCCATCGGTATGGACTTTGGCATCCATGCCAAATACGCCGACAGCAAGGGAGTGCATGCCCCAATCCAGGTTATAGGCAAAGCGCAAGTACGGATTATTGCCACTAAGACGGTTGCTCAGGTCTACGCCATGGCTGAGGAAGGAGAACGGGCCATCTGCCACGCGATAGCTACCTATTTCGGCATACCAGTTCTTGTTGAGAAAAGCATAGGCGCTGAGTCCGGCTACTTGCTGGGCCAGCCCGCCTTCAATCAGGGTTGCCTGTGGCCCGATGCCCCATACGCTGGCCAGTCGCGATGACTGGTAGGGATAGCCGAATGCCGGGGTGGAGTTCCATACATCCTGCACCGTCGGATTGTTATTCAGTGTCAGACCGTAGATCAAATCCAGGTCGGCCTTGGCAAGATGCCAACTCAGCCGCCAATCATTGTTATCAACCGTGGTTTTGCCATTGAAGGCCGTGCTGCCATCCGCTTGGGTTGTGCTGTTGAGATTGTTGTAAGTCCATTGGGAAAACATGCCTGCGTGGTCACCAAGCTTGCCCGCAATGAACAGGCTGCCGCCTTCCAGCTGCAATTGGTTATTGCGCGGGTAGCTGCTGTCATTGCCCTGCGTATTGGACACCTTGCTGACAGAGGCCACTGCCATCGCGGCAACGGGAAACAGCTGTGTGGTACCTAGCGTATAGCCGGATAATTTGAACAACCGACCGTAAGGCGTCAGTTCGGGGAAGCTGACATGACAGGCGACACACGCTTCGCCTGTTTGCCGTGCATAGCTGGGCAAGGCAAGAGCCTGCTGCTGGAAGATCAACATCAACAAGGGATACAAAACAGACAAGTAGGCGAGGCGGTAGAGTTTTTTCATGTCCAGCTCCCATAATTGTTCTAAGGCGAACTACCTAATGCAAGCCTAAGCCTTATCTGGAAATGCGCATTCGGCGCAGGACATCTATTGATTTGCCGCAAATAAATGGCATGTTAATTGTTGTAAATATCGCATTCTTATTCGGCTTGAACCGGATTTCATCGACCATGCCCTGTCTGGTGTGGCAAGGCATTGATGCAATGCCGGCATGAGCGGCATACAATCCTTCTGCGCAGGACGCGAAGCAGAAAAGCCAGCGGTGCAGCTTCATGAAAATGGACAAGGCCTTGCACTAATGACCGACACGGCCGGTCAGATACGGGTAAGTCGAGATGAAAGCAATGTGATGAGCAGGCGATTTTCGAAAATGACATGGCTGTATTTCGCTGGGGCTCTGATCGCTCTGGCTTTGCTGTATGTCGATCACCCCATGGAGCACCCCGGCCATTATCACGCAAGCCGCCTGGTCCGACTGCTGGCGAAGGTGCTGTAGAGTCTGGCAACCTCAATAACAGAAGCTTGTCATCCCAACTTTCTGAAGATATTGACCCAAGTCCGGCTAAAACTGCCATCCAGCCGCCGTGTATCAAGCGGTAGGTATGCGTAGCTAAAGTGTCGCTTCGAACTGTCTGCGGGAGCTAGGACGATTCATGTCAAATGCAAATGTGCTTAATCCGAATGGAAAAGGCCACTATAAGAGCGGCCTTTTTATCTCAAAGTGGAAAGCTTAGCCTAGAGAAAAACTACGCTTTGCTTGCATTTTCCGTGGCTAGTTTGCGTTTTGCTTGAGCATCCCCGGAATTGGCCTCTTTAGCAGTCTGCGCGGCTGTTTCAGTGGCTTCTTGTAGGGCTTTGGCGGCAGGACTTATCGTAACTTTGTCGACTATGGGCTTGGGCTGGGTACTACTGGTCTTTGTGTCATTATCGGTATCACTTGTAGAAGCAACCGACTTACTGCTGACCGGAGCAACGGATTGTCCCGCTGAAGCGGAAATGGGTGCGATGGACATAAGTTCGCCTCCTAAGAATGACTCATTTTAGAAAAGAAATGTAAAACTTCCGCTGCATTTTGTTTTCGACAGTTTTCTAGAAAACTGGAGCAGTATTTTGAACATTTATCAAATAATGAGAAGACATGCTGAGGATTTTGCTTAAACAGTCGTAACGAACTTTAAGTACAACCCGGCACCGATACAGAATAAAGCTAAGGTGGGTGTAGCCGACCAACTGAGCTTCTTCAGCCTGATCGACGGCAGCTTGGCCAGAACAGTAACAATGCTGTTACGCCAGCCTGACTGCTATCGGTTCGCAGCAGCCTTTTCAGTTTGCTGGATGCGTGACGGGGTTGGCCGCAACCCGGCCTGATCTGGAATGAATGCCGTTATTACCCCCGGAAATGAATGCTTGGCGCCTGACCAGATATGACAGAATGGTGAATCCTGATCGCCTAGCAGAGTGTTCATGTCTCGTACGGAAAGATTGTTTACCCTACTTCAAGCCTTGCGGCACCACCGCTTCCCTGTCACCGGGGCCAGCCTCGCCGATGAGCTTGGGGTCAGTCTGCGAACACTTTACCGTGATATCGCCACTTTGCAGGCACAAGGTGCCAATATTGAGGGTGAACCTGGGCTGGGATATATCTTGCGGCCTGGATTCATGTTGCCGCCCTTGATGTTCACTGCAGAGGAAATTGAAGCGCTGGTACTTGGATCGAACTGGGTAGCCAAACGAACAGACACGCATCTGGGCAGTGCGGCAAAGAATGCACTAGCCAAGATTTCCTCAGTTCTGCCACAAGAATTGCGCCATAACCTGGATAGCAGCTCTCTGATGGTGGGAACAGCTTCACAGGCGGAAACTGATGTAGTCGACTTATCGATAATCCGTCGGGCCATTCGGAGTGAGTACAAACTGCGTATCGACTATTGTGATATGCAGGGCAATGTCACGCAGCGAACAATCTGGCCACTGGCGTTAGGCTATTTCGATCATGTGCGCATGCTGGCTGGGTGGTGTGAAGTGCGTCAGGATTTCCGGCACTTCAGGACAGACCGGATCTCGACACTACTCATTACCCAAGATCACTATCCGCGCAGAAAGCAAGACTTGCTGAAAGAGTGGCGGACATGTGATGCCTACCAGCAGGCCAGCAGCAACAAAATCGGCAAAAACAACTAGGCCCAGATTAACAACAGCATGACTGCTGACAGAAACTGTCAGTAACTGCGAATACGATGGCATCACTTTGATCAACCACTGGAGTGTGCCATGCGTCTTTACTACCATCCTCTTTCTTCTTGTAGCCGCCGGGTGCTTCTCGTGGCACGCCATCTTGGCATACCGCTTGAGCTGATATCGGTTGACCTGTTTCGTGGCGAGCAAAATACGCCACCCTTCTTGAAGCTGAACCCGAATCATCAGGTTCCCGTTCTTGAAGACGACGAATATGTGCTCTGGGAGTCTTACGCCATCATGCAGTACCTGGCCGAGTTGGCGCAGGATCAGTCCCTGCATCCTGAAACAGCACAACAACGTGCAGATGCGAGCCGCTGGATGTTCTGGTGCGGCCAACATCTGATGCCGGCGATCAGCAGCCTTAATTGGGAAAATTCAATCAAGGGGATGGCAGGCCTAGGGCTCGCCATCCAGACTGAAGTGGCGCGCGCTGAAGCGATGTTTGTCGAGGCTTGCCAGGTTCTCGACACACATCTTGTCGGGCGGGAATGGATTAGTGGTAGCCGACTGTCTCTTGCTGATCTTGCTATTGCAGCACCGCTGGGCGATTGGCATCGTGCCAAGCTTCCACTCATGCAATTTAGCCAAATTGGGCGATGGTTCCAGCAGATTCAGGCACTGGATTGCTGGCAGGAAACGGAGCAAGCCCCGAGCTGACAGGCAGACTGATTCAGACAAGGTGTTGCCGGATTCACAATGTCAACCTGGCTCCGTAAAGCAGTAACTACCATAGCGGTGCGAGTACCTGGCCAGCGGCAGATCGGCCCAAGCCGTCATCTATCCCATCTGGAATGACCGACTGCTCGTAGTTATTAACCTGGGTGTACTTTGCCAGGCAGGTGCATTTCCCCGCGCGTGGCTCTTTGCTGGATCCACATCACCTCGTCTGCCAACGTTTCTGCCATGGGTCTGAAGCCCAGACCGAAGCGCCTCCTGATTTTGTCCGCCGAGAATTTTCTTCCGTAGTCGTTCGCTATATTGTTTACCGTAGCCAGGCTGAGTAATACCGGCCTACCCGTCAGCCGTGCATAAACCTCCTGCAAAAAAGCGATGACATACAACATGGTGCGCGGCAGTTTACGGCGCGGGGCGGGTACGCTGCTGACCGACTCCATCGCCTGCAAAAGACTGGCCATGCTGACTGGATGGCCGGCGGCCAGATAGCGCTCGCCCCGCTCCCCCATTTTACTGGCTGCCAAAGCGACTTGCGCCACATCGCGGGCATCCACCACGGAGAAAGCCGCATCGACCACACCCGGAATTTTCTGCTGCAGGTAATCCGCTACGAACTGCCCGGCCGAAGTGGGGCCAAGATCGCCCGGGCCATGCATCCAGCCGGGCAAGACAAGGGAAATGTGCATATCCGGGTGACTATCGAGAAAAGTGAATATCACCTCGTCAGTTTCAATCTTGCTGCGGTAATAGTCATCCGGTGCCTCTGCGATGGGTAGCACCATGCTCTCGTCGGTCAATCCAGAATCATTGCGGCCCAATACTGCAATGGAGCTGATATGGACCATGCGTCGAATGCCAGCTGCGTATGCCTCGTCAAGCAGGTTTTGCGTGCCCTCGACATTGGTCTTGCGCAGGGCGGCCAGATGGCGGCCACCTTTGTAGCTTTCACGAAAGTAAGCCGCGGTATGAAACATGACATCGCAGCCCTGCAATGCTGCGGCAAACCCCTCGACACGCGTGAGATCGCCCGGCACCACCTCCAAACGGTTGCCTATCAGCTCCCCGAACTGCTCCTTGGCTTTCAGTTTTGACCTGGCTAAAGCCTTGACCCGATAGCCTTTCGTTAGCAGTAAACGAACAAGATTGTTACCTAGCAACCCGGTAGCACCCGTGACAAATGCGATTTTTTCTTGCGTCATGTTTTTCCCTGATCGTCAGCCCATGAGGGGCACTTCGAAAGCCAGCCAAGGCTGTTGAAAAGGGCACTGTAAACATTGGTGTATAGTCCAGGGTCAAGACTAAATTTATCGGGAGAGTTCGATCGTGCGAATCGGAGAATTGGCCGAGCAGACGGGGATGACTCGTGATGCTATTCGTTTCTACGAGCGGATAGGCCTTATCAGGCCCGAACGCGGACCAGAAGGCCGCCACGGCTACCGTCGTTACAATGCGTCATCTGTTCGACGCTTGGGCCTGATCAAGCAGGCCAAGGCTTTGGGGTTTTCACTGGGAGAAATCCAAGAGTTGCTGGACGCATGGGCCAATCACAGCTTCAGACCGGACCAGAAGCGCGCCATTCTTGCCGACAAGATTGGTGTGGTCGATCGAAAGATCCTGGAACTGCAAGAGCTTTCAAGCGAACTCAAATTGGCTCTGGCCGGCATTCGTGACGAGTGTCAATCAACAGGCATAGTGGTCGTTAAAGATATAACAGCCACCGCTCCCATCACCGGACAGTGAGAGCACTTAGTTTTGTAGCCCAACAAGGAGCGTGTCCGACATTCTGTGTAAACCGGCCGTTGCCTAGCAAGCCTCGGAAGGACCGCTTAGGCCGAACTACCGCCGACCAAGCGGATGTATCGTAAGTGAGCGACCAATTTTACAAATCGACCAATTTGAGCCACCCCAGCCATTCAGGTTTAGCTGGAACAGGTATCCAATATTTGATGGAAAACCTGTCCTGGTTGCTCCGGAATACGCGCTTATTGGTTCTGGCTTACCAGAAATTCAGCCCACCATTTCATCATCTTGATTCTCTCCTCCATGTACTCTGCTCGGTTGTAAGCAGCACGCACCTTGTTAGTCTCAACGTGTGATAGCTGACGTTCGATCGCGTCCGGGTTGAAGCCTTCTTCGTTCAGGATGGTCGATGCTGTCGCTCTGAAACCGTGTACATCGGCCTTTCCCTTGTAGCCCATGCTGTGCAGGGCTCTACGTAGGGTTTCTAGCGACATCGGGCGGCGTGGGTCGTTACGGTTGGGGAAAATATGCTCAGGTCCACCACTGATCACTTCTATGCTGCGTAGTACTGCTAAAGCTCGGCTAGATAGTGGGACCAAGTGCGGTGGAGCGGTGTTCTTGAATTTCTCCTGCAGCTTGCGGTGCTCTGGTGGAATGGTCCACAGGGCTTTATCAAAGTCGATCTCTTCCCACCTGGCCGGTGATAGTTCACCCACCCGGGTGAAGGTGAGTAGGGCCAGTTCCATCATCAGGGCAGTCTGCTTGTTGCCATCGTAGCTGGCCAAGCGCTTGAGAAAGTCTGGTAGGTCGTCCTGATGCAAGGCCTTGCGCGGTGTGGATTGCTAGGTACGCAAGGACTTGGAGATTGGTGGACCGTTAGCGTAGCTGGTTGTCACTGCCACAACACATTCTTCGAAAGAAAATTTGAAGAAACTAGTAACGGCTACGCAAAAGAGAGAGCAAGGGGAATTTCAGGGATAAGGGCTGGGCTGCAGATCGAGAAATACTAGGAGTCCCCCAGGAAGTCCCCTAGAGGTATTTTGAGTGTGGCAGCGTGGAGTTATATTGCGGTAACTTGTTGATTTTATTGGCGCACCCGACAGGGATCGAACCTGTGACCTTCAGCTTCGGAAACTGACACTCTATCCAACTGAGCTACGGGTGCGCTGTGATGTTGCTGCAAAGCAGGGCGGATCATAGCGCAAAGGGCATGTCCGAGTCCAGTGTATGGTTTTTGCCTTGCTTCGCGGCTTACCGTATAATCCCACTCCATCTTAATTGTCATTTTTTTCAGGCGAGGCTCGAATGAGTAATGAGAACGGAATGGCTCCCGGTCAGGTTATCAAGGTCCTGGTTGGCGTCGTTGTTGGTCTGGTAGTGGCAATCTGGTTGCTGGCCAAGCTGGCTACCGGTGGTTACAACGTTGATGCCGAGGTCATGACCAAGGAGGCTGTTGCCGCTCGTCTGAAACCGGTAGGCGAAGCCAAGGTCAGCGATGCACCTCCGGGCATGCGTACCGGCGAGCAGGTGTTCAAGGCCATTTGTATTTCCTGTCACGGTCAGGGCCTGGCTGGTTCGCCCAAGTTTGGTGATGCCGGTGCCTGGGGCCCGCGTATTGCCAAGGGTTGGGATGTGCTGACCCAGCATGCGCTGCAAGGCTTTAATGCAATGCCGGCCAAGGGTGGCGCTGCTGACCTGACCGACGATGAAGTAAAACGTGCCGTTGCCTACATGGGTAATGCAGGTGGTGCCAAGTTTACCGAACCGCCGGTTGGTGGTGCTGCTGCAGCTGGTGCTCCGGCTGACCCGGCCGTGGTCGGCAAGAAGATTTACGAAAGCGTTTGCGTGGCTTGCCATGGCAGTGGTGCTGCCGGTGCTCCGAAGTTTGGCGACAAGGCTGCCTGGGCTGAGCGTACCAAGGTGGGTCTGGACGAAGTGGTGAAGATTGCCACCAAGGGCCTGAACGCCATGCCGCCCAAGGGTGGTTTCGGTGGTAGCGATACGGAATTCCGTGCAGCTGTCGAATACATGGTGAATAACGCCAAATAAGCAGAACACTCTGCCAATGAAAAACGCGCTGCTTGCAGCGCGTTTTTTTATGTCTGGATGACAAGAGAGAGTCAGCTATCTGCCGGCTTGGTTTTTTCCGCCAGCATGGCCGAAAGGCTGGCCAGCCGCGATTTGCCTTCGCTCTTGCTGACAATGGGTTCGGCACCGGGGCGGCCAAAGTGGCGCAGGTCGCTGCCGTCTATTTCGGCAATGAAGCGTGATGGTTCGACAAACTGCCATTCGCCCGCACGGCGGCGTTTCACGCAGTAGGAGAGGGTGAGCATGCGCTGGGCGCGGGTGATGCCCACGTACATCAGGCGCCGTTCTTCTTCCACCATGCCGTTATCCACCGATTCGCTGTGCGGCAGAATGCCTTCTTCAGTTCCCACCAGGAAGACATAGGGATACTCCAGCCCCTTGGATGCGTGCAGGGTGGACATTTTCACTGCATCCACTTCGCCTTCGTCGCGGCCTTCCAGCATGGTGATCAGGGCGATGGTCTGCGACAGCTCGATCAGGTTCTTGCCATCGGCCTCGCCCTTCTTGGCCAGCCAGGCCACCAGCTCCAGCACGTTTTTCCATTTGGTTTCGGCAATGCGCGGGCTGTCCTCGCTGTCATACAGCCAGGCTTCATAGCCGATGGCCTTGACCAGCTCCATGGCCAGTTCGCCAGCCGGTTCCCGGATGACACGGTATTGCAGGCGGTTGATGAAGTCGCAGAACTGACTGAGCGGTTCCAGCTGGGTATTTTGCACTTGTACCCGGAAACCCGGTTCGAAGGCGCTGGCAAACAGGCTTTTGCCGCACTGACCGGCCCAGCCGCCCAGTTTTTCCAGTGTCCCGGCTCCTACGCCACGTTTGGGCGTGGTAACGGCGCGGATGAAGGCAGGGTCGTCATCCGGGTTGGTCAGCAGGCGCAGGTAGGCCAGCACGTCCTTGATTTCCGGCTTGTCGAAGAAGCTTTGCCCGCCGGCCATCTGGTAGGGGATGCGCTGGTTGCGCAGGGCCTGTTCGAAAATGCGGGCCTGGTAGTTTCCCCGGTACAGGATGGCGTAGTCCTTGAACTCGGTACGGTATTCAAACTTGTGCGCAAGCAAGCGTTGCACCACTAGTTCGGCCTCGTGTTCTTCGTCCTTGCATTGCACCACGTGGATGGGCTCGCCCAGGCCCAGTTCGCTCCATAGCTGTTTCTCGAACAGCTTGGGATTATTGGAAATTACCGAGTTGGCCGCCCGCAGGATACGCGCGGTGGAGCGGTAGTTCTGCTCCAGCTTGATGATGCGTAGCTGCGGGTAGTCCTGTTGCAGCAGACGCAGGTTTTCCATATTGGCACCGCGCCAGGCGTAGATGGACTGGTCGTCATCGCCCACGGCGGTGAACTGGCCGCGTACCCCGGCAAGCAGCTTCACCATCTGGTACTGGCAGGTGTTGGTATCCTGATATTCGTCGATCAGCAGGTAATGCAGCTTGCCTTGCCACTTGAGCAGCACTTCCGGGTGGGTCTTGAACAGCTGTACCGGCAGGCGGATGAGATCGTCAAAATCCACCGCCTGATACGCCGTCAGCGTGTCCTGATAGGCCAGATAGGTGCGGGCGCAGATGCTTTCCCATTCGCCTTCTGCTTCCACCAGCATCTGGTCCGGGCCTTTCAGGTCGTTTTTCCATAGCGATATCTGGCTTTGTACCTTGCGCACTTCGTCCTTGTGCGTGCTTTTCAGAATGTCGGCGATGATCTTGCCGGCATCAAAGGCATCCAGAATGGAAAACTGTGGCTTGTAGCCGAGATGAGTGGCTTCCTGGCGCAGTATCTGCATGCCCAGCGAGTGGAAGGTGGACACGGTAATGCCGCGGATTTCCTGGGCGGTGAGCAGCTTGCCTACCCGTTCCAGCATTTCGCGCGCGGCCTTGTTGGTAAAGGTGATGGCAGCGATATGCCGTGCCGGGATATTGCCGTGGCGGATCAGGTGGGTGATCTTGTAGGTAATCACCCGCGTTTTGCCGGAGCCTGCACCGGCCAGTACCAGCAAGGGACCGTCGAGGTGATGGATTGCTTCGCGTTGCGGCGGATTAAGCTGTGGTGCGGCCATGGGTGGAATTCCGGCAATGAAGGCAGACGCTGGCAGAAACGCTCAGCAGCGTTGCATGGTGGTAACCAAGGTGCTGCATTGTAGCATGCGGTATCATGTGGCTCCCGGCGGCTGGCCCCGGCTTGGCCTGTCGCACTGTCCGAGGTGAAGATGGCAACATACGCAATTGGCGACATTCAGGGCTGTTTCGGCCCATTTCAGCAACTGCTGCGGCAGATCGAGTTCAATCCCGGCAAGGACACATTGTGGTTGACCGGCGACCTGGTCAATCGTGGGCCGGAATCCTTGCAGGTGCTGCGCTGGGTATTCCAGCAGCAGGACCGGGTGCAGATTGTATTGGGCAACCACGACCTGCACTTGCTGGCAGTGTCAGAAGGCTTTGGCAAGCTGCACCGCAGCGATACGGTGGAAGACATTCTCAATGCGGCGGATGGCAAGGTATTGCTGGACTGGCTGCGCTGTCAGCCCTTGATGATTGCCGAGCAGGGCTATGCCATGGTGCATGCCGGCCTGTTGCCGGAGTGGAGCATTGACCGGGCACTGCGTCTGGCCGAAGAGGTGGAAGATGGCCTGTCCGGCCCTTACTACCGCGAATTCCTGTCCCGGCTGTATGGCAACAAGCCAGTTCGCTGGTCGGATGAACTCAAGGGGGCCGAGCGCCTGCGCGTCATCGTCAACGCCATGACCCGCATGCGCTTCATTACCCGTGATGGAGAAATCGACCTCGCCTACAAGGGTGAGCGTGACGGTGCACCGGCCAACCTGATTCCCTGGTTCGAGGCCAAGGGGCGGCGCAGCAGCCATACCCCCATCATCTGCGGTCACTGGTCGGCGCTGGGCTTGCACCTGACCGAGGACGTTCTCGCCATCGACAGCGGCTGCCTGTGGGGCGGCAGCCTTACTGCACTTCGGCTGGAGGACAGGCAGACGTTTTCGCTGCCGTGCCCGGTGTATCGGGAAGTGGCAGCCTGAGGCCGAGGCAGACTTCGCGGAATGCACGTTCCGACAGGGCGAAGCGCGTGGTCAACTCGCCTTCGCCCGCCTTCATCGGCTGACCGTAGGTGAGGGCAACCTCCATCGCCGGCTGCGCCAGAATCAACTTGATGCTTTGCCAGAAGGTGGTGTCACCGGCATAGGCCGGAGCGGTGGTCAGGCTGCCATCCGGCAGTTGATAACGCATGGACACCGGCTGAACCGTGCTGCGCGAAGGCAGGGCGGCTTCAAACAGCGATGCCTTGAACGGCAGGATGCCACGGCCATCCGAAGTGGTTGCCTCGGGGAACACTGCCATGCAGCTGCCCTTGCCCAGCGCGTCGGCCAAGAGCTGATTCACTCGGCTGGCATCGCGGCGGTTGCTGCGGTCGATGAACAGTGTGCCGCCTGCATTTACCACCCAGCCAATCAGCGGCCAGGAGCGGATTTCACGCTTGGCGACAAAGCGCGAGACCGTACAGCTGCTGAGCACGAAAATGTCCAGCCAGGACACATGATTGGCCACCAGCAGGGTATTGGGCGGATAAAAGCCGGGGTTCACCCCTTCCACCTTGACCGTGATGCCGAGAATCTTCAGCAAATGTCCAGACCAGCGCCGGGTCACCACGGCACGCTCGGCCTGCGCCAGGCGCGGATAGCGGGTGGCAACAATGAAAATGCCCAGGGCAATGTGGCAAACCAGGCGCAGCAAACGGCTGGCGCGGGTGAAATAAGACGTAGAGGCAGTTGACTTCAAGATACGCGGCGCTTCATGTGCGGGTTTGAATGATTTGCCACTCTAGCATGGCTGACACAGCGGGCAATAGTAGGAACTCCGTTGGCCCTGCCGTATCTGATGAATCGGACTGCCACAAGCGCGACACGGCTGCTCTTGCCGGTCGTAGACATAATAGTCCTGCTGGAAGTAACCCGACTTGCCTTCGGTATTCACAAAGTCCCGCAGCGTGCTGCCACCGGCCTCAATGGCCAGTGCCAGTACCCGCTTGATTTGGATTGCCAGCCGCTGGCAATCGGCCAGGCTCAGCGCGCTGGCATCGCGTGCCGGATGGATGCCGGAGTGGAACAGGGATTCATTGGCGTAGATATTGCCCACGCCCACCACCACGTGGTTGTCCATGATGGCCAGCTTGATGGCGCTATTGCGCTTGCGGATGGCCGCATGCAGCACCGCGCCGTCAAACGCGTCGGACAAGGGCTCCGGGCCCAGCCTTTGCAGCAGCGGATGATGTTCCGGCGGGCCGACATGCCATAGCATGGCACCAAAACGGCGTGGGTCGCGGTAGCGCAGCACGTGGCTGCCCAGCTTCAGGTCGATGTGATCATGTTTTTGCGGCGGCGTATCGGCCGGGACATAACGCAAGCTGCCGGACATGCCCAGGTGGATCAGCAAGGTGCCGCTGTCGAAATGTATGAGCAGGTACTTGGCACGACGCGTGACTGCGCGTACTGTCAAACCGGCAAGGAGACTATCCAGCTGTGGTGGCACCGGCCAGCGCAAGCGGGCCTCGCGTACGATGGCACCGTGCAGGGTGGCGCCATCCAGATACGGCGCTACGCCGCGGCGGGTGGTTTCGACTTCCGGCAGTTCGGGCATGCTGCTTTCGCTTTCAGGACAAGATTGACTAGATCAAATAACCGAGCGTGCTATTCTACGCGCTCAACCGGCACAGACTCCATGCGAATGAAACCGCTGAATCGACCCCTTTCCCTGCTGCTGGTGCTGCTGTTGTCAGCCTGCACCAGCCTGAAGACTCCAACCCAGGTCAAAACGGCTGCAGCTGCTGCCGAGCAAAGCGCGGATGAAGACACTACCGCAGTGGCCGAGGACAATTCCAATTTGCCGCGGGTAGAGCTGACCCCGCAAATCGTCTACGGTGTGCTGGCCAGTGAAATTGCGGCCCAGCGCGGTGCTGCCGCCTCGTCAGCGGTGACCTACCTCGATCTGGCCAGGCAAACGCGCGACCCCCGTCTGGCCCAGCGTGCAGCGGAATTCGCCCTGTTTACCGGCCAGCTGAAAGAAGCGGCCAATGCGCTGGAACTGTGGATGACGCTGGACCCGACATCGCAGATTCCGCGCGAGCAGCTGTTCATCACCATGCTGCGTGCCGGCAAGCTGGCGGAAAGCCAGCCATTGGTGGAGGATCTGCTCAAACGTGAACCGCAGCGTGCACGCGATGTATTTGTCCAGCTGGCCCGCCTCACCGCTCGGCAGGACGACAAACAGGCAGCTTATGCTCTGGTGAAGCGGCTGGCCAGCCAGTATCCCGATTTGCCCGAGGCACGCTTTGCCGTGATTGCCGTCGCTGCCGAAGTGAATGATGACGCCACCATTCAGCAGGAATTCGACCGGCTGGCGAAAATCGCCCCCAAGTGGGACTTGCCGGTTGCCTGGCAAACCGACCGCCTGCGCCGCATCCGGCTGGGACAAGCCATCGACTTCTTGCAGCAGGAACTGGCACGACGCCCGGATGCCGGGCTGGAATTGCGCATGGCCTACCCGCGCCTGCTGGTGGGGGCCAAGCGCTTCCCCGAGGCCCGCGTCGCGTTCGAGGCCTTGCTCAAGCAAAACCCGGACAATCCCGACCTGCTCTATGCCACCGGCTTGCTGGCCTATCAGCTGCGCGACCTGGACGTTGCCGACCAACGTCTGAGCGCCGCCCTGCAGCAAAAGCATCCGGAAGTTGATTTCATCCGTTTCAGCCTGGGACAGATTGCCGAAGAGCGGCAGGACAAGGCAGCGGCGCGGCAATGGTATGACACCGTGGCCAGTGGCCAGCAATACCTGCCAGCCCAGGCGCGGCTGGCTGCACTGGATGCCGAGGCCGGCAAGCTGGATCAGGCCCTGCAAAGACTGGCACCGCTGGGGCAGGGCGAGCAGGAAAAAGTGCAAGTGGCCATGCAGCAGGCCGATCTGGCACGGCATGCCAAGCGCTATGACCTGTCCTATCGCATTCTCAGCCAGGCGCTGGAAAACTGGCCGCGTTCCCCCGAATTGCTGTATGACCGCGCTCTGGTATCCGACCAGCTGGGCAATCTGGGCGATGCCGAGCGCGACCTGAAAGCCCTGCTCAAGGAAAAGCCGGACGACACCCAGGCACTCAATGCCTTGGGTTACACCCTCACCAACCGCAGCAACCGTCATCAGGAAGCGCTGGGTTATATCGAGAGGGCGCTCAAGGCCGATCCGGAAAATCCGATGATCCAGGACAGCATGGGTTGGGTACTGTACAAGCTGGGCCGCACCGAAGCCGCGCTCAAGTACCTGCAACGCTCCTACGCTGCGCTGCCGGATAGCGAAGTGGCGGCACATCTGGGGGAAGTCATGTGGAAACTGGGTCGCAAGCAAGAGGCCGTCAGCCTGTGGCAGCAAGCGCTGGGCAAGGACCCGGGTAATGAAGCCCTGCAAGATGCGCTCAAGCGCTTTCATCAGCCATGAAGCAGCGCCTTGCCCTGATGTGGCTGGTCAGCAGCCTGTTGCTGACCGGCTGCGCTACTGAAACCGTTTTCCGTCCTGCCGCCAGCACGAGCAGCACCGCGCGCGATCAGGCCTTCAATGTCAGTGGCCGTATTTCGGTCAATATGGATGGCAAGGGCTCGGTCGGGCAGTTTGACTGGGCGCACCAGCCGGATGCAGACCAACTGTCCGTGAATAGCCCGCTGGGTACCACCGTGGCCAGGCTGCAGCGCAACCCGGCTGGCGTCAGCCTGCAGGCCGATGGCAAAACCTGGCAGGCCACGGATGTCGAATCGCTCACCCAGGACGTGCTGGGCTGGACGCTGCCGCTGGGCAACCTGGTGTGGTGGATACGCGGCCTGCCGGCCCCGGACGCTCCGTACCAGTTCTCTGCCGATGGCAGCCTGGCACAGCAGGGCTGGACCATCCGCTTTGTCAGTGATGCCGACGTACCTTCCCTTTACCCGAAGCGGGTGGACATGCAGCGCGACCGCCTCACCGTCCGCCTGCTGCCGCAAAGCTGGCATTGAAGCCGCGCCCCGATTTCACGTATTTACCGAATCTGCTTTCGTATGAACCAAACATTCCATTCCTATCCGGCCCCGGCCAAACTCAACCTGCTGCTGCATATCGTCGGCAAGCGTGCTGATGGTTATCACCTGCTGGAGACGGTATTCCGCTTCATCGACTTCAGCGACACGGTGGAACTGTCCGTACGCGACGATGGGCAGATCGTGCTGCTCAACCCGATTGATGGCGTTGAGCCAGAGCAGGACCTTACCGTGCGTGCGGCGCGTTTGCTGCAACAAACCAGTGGCGCTACCCAGGGAGCCAGCATTCGTCTGACCAAACGCATCCCGATGGGCGGTGGGCTGGGGGGCGGAAGTTCGGATGCCGCCACTGTTTTGCTGGCGCTGAATCACTTGTGGCAGACAAATCTGTCGCGTGAAAAATTGATGGAACTGGGTTTGCAGCTGGGTGCGGACGTTCCGGTGTTTATTTTCGGCAAGAATGCGCTGGCTACCGGAATTGGTGAAAAACTGAATGAAATCAATCTCAAACCTGCATGGTATGTTGTAATTCATCCCGGGGTACATGTACCAACTGCAGAAATATTTAAGAAATTTGCAGGAAGGGTGTTGACAGAGGAAGGCAGCATCAGCATAATGCGAATCCTCGAAACAACGCAGCAACGACGAAACGAGCTGCAGCAAGTTGTTTCAGGGTTGTACCCGGCGGTGAATGAAGTACTGAGCGAGTTGAAAAAATATGGTTCGCCGCTGATGACTGGTTCTGGAGCATGTGTGTTCCTTGAGTGCCAGTCGAAGGAAGAAGCCGATAAAGTTTATCAGGCAATGTCCGGAAAATATAAGGGATTTGTTGCAGAAGGGCTGAATAGCCACCCCTTGTTGGACATTGTTTAAAAGTTTATTGGGGAGTCGCCAAGTGGTAAGGCACCGGATTTTGATTCCGGCATTCGTAGGTTCGATCCCTACCTCCCCAGCCAAGACTTTCTCTCAATAAGAGAGAGCATGAAAAAAGCGTGTAAGAATCCCTTACACGCTTTTTCTTTATCCTGCTAAGGCAAATGGAATCATGGCGTCATACGACAGTTTGATGGTATTTACCGGGACCGCTAACCCGGAACTCGCTCAAAACGTAGTCAAGCATCTGGATATCTCCCTGGGCCGTGCCGATGTCGGCAAGTTCAGCGATGGCGAAGTTGCTGTCGAACTGCTGGAGAATGTCCGCGGACGCGACGTGTTCATCCTGCAGTCCACCTGTGCTCCCACAAATGACAACCTGATGGAAATCCTGACCATGGCCGATGCGCTCAAGCGTGCTTCTGCCGGCCGGATCACCGCAGCCATTCCGTATTTTGGCTACGCCCGTCAGGACCGTCGTCCGCGTTCCGCCCGTGTGCCGATTTCCGCCAAACTGGTGGCCAACATGCTGACCAGCGCCGGTATCGACCGCGTGCTGACCGTCGACCTGCATGCTGACCAGATCCAGGGCTTCTTCGACATCCCGGTAGACAACGTTTACGCCACCCCGGTCCTGCTCAAGGACATCCGTTCCCAGCGCATCGACGACCTGATCGTCGTCAGCCCGGACGTGGGCGGTGTGGTACGTGCCCGTGCCATGGCCAAGGCACTGAATACCGATCTGGCCATCATCGACAAGCGTCGTCCCAAGGCCAATGTGGCCGAGGTGATGAACATCATTGGTGATGTATCCGGTCGCACCTGTCTGATCGTGGATGACATGATCGACACCGCCAACACCCTGTGCAAGGCCGCTTCTGCGCTGAAAGAGCGCGGTGCCCAGCGCGTACTGGCTTATGCCACCCATGCGATTTTCTCCGGCCAGGCCGTGGATCGCATCAAGAATTCCGACATCGACATGGTCGTTGTCACCGACACCATTCCGTTGACTGCACAGGCCCTGGCCTGCCCGAACATCCGGGTTGCCAGCATCGCCGGCCTGCTGGCCGAGACGCTGCGCCGCATCAACAACGAGGAATCGGTGTCCTACCTCTTCAATGAGGAACTGGTTTCGTCGGGCGCTTGCCTGCCGTAACATCAGGCCCGCTGGTCGCGGCGGGGCTGGTGCCTTTAACTTGAAATACTGGAGTATTACATGTCTTACGAACTGATCGCCGCCAAGCGCGAAGAGATGGGTACTGGTGCGAGCCGCCGCCTGCGTCACGCTGGCAAACTGCCGGCCGTGGTATACGGCAATGGCGCTGCTGAGTCCATCGTTCTGGACCACAACACCATTTTTTACGCACTGAAGGAAGAAGCTTTCCACTCTGCGATCCTGGATCTGGTTATCGACGGCCAGAAGCAAGCTGTCATCCTGCGTGACTTCCAGAACCACCCGTACAAACAGCAAGTTCTGCACATTGATTTCCAACGTGTTGACCTGAGCCAGAAAGTACACGTAAAGATTCAACTGCACTTCGTTAACGCCGACCAATCGGAAGCTGTTAAGCTGCAAGGCGCCAAGATCAGCCACATCATCAATGAAGTGGAAGTGCGCGCTCTGCCGGGCGACCTGCCGAAGTTCATCGAAGTTGACCTGTCCGCCATCAAGTCTGGCGAAGCCGTTCACCTGTCCGACCTGAAACTGCCGGCTGGTGTTGAAATCACCGCTCTGGTACGTGGTGAAGACGCCGCTATCGCTCTGGCCAGCGCCTAAGCACTAGTGTTTGTCTGACAAGGGCTCGTTGTGAGGCTTAGGCCTGCAGCGGGCCTTTTTACTGGAAAATCCGATCATGTCCTCCATTCGCATGATTGTCGGTCTGGGCAACCCCGGGCCGGAATATGAAAGAACCCGTCATAACGCCGGTTTCTGGCTGCTGGACGAGCTGTGCTGGAAATACAAGGGCAACTGGCGGACCGAAGGCAAGTTCCACGGTGACATTGCCCGTGTTGCGATAGAAGGTCAGGATATCTGGCTGCTCAAGCCGATGACCTTCATGAACCTGTCCGGGCAGGCGGTACTGGCACTGGCGCATTTCTACAAGATTCTGCCTGATGAAATCCTGGTGGTGCATGACGAATTGGACCTGCCGCCGGGTACGGCGCGCCTGAAACAGGGCGGTGGCCATGGCGGTCATAACGGCCTGAAAGACATCGCGGCCCGTCTGGGTTCTCCCGCTTTCTGGCGTTTGCGCCTTGGCATCGGTCACCCGGGCGACCGCAACGAAGTGGCGAATTTTGTGCTGAAAAAGCCGCGTGCCGAAGAACAGAGCGCCATCGACGACGCCGTGCTCAAGGCACAGACCTACCTGCCGCTGGCCATTGCCGGCAACATGGCGATGGCCATGAAAGAGCTGCATACTGCAGCCAAGTGATTTCACGGGCCGGACGACATGCCGGCCTGCATCTTAGTGAACCTAATCAAGGAATGCTGACATGAGTCTGAAGTGCGGTATTGTTGGCCTGCCCAATGTTGGCAAGTCCACCCTGTTCAATGCGCTGACCAAGGCCGGTATCGAGGCCGCCAACTATCCTTTCTGCACCATCGAGCCCAATGTGGGCATCGTGGAAGTGCCGGACCCGCGTCTGGCCGAGCTGGCCAAGATCATCAACCCGCAAAAAATCCAGCCGGCCATCGTCGAGTTTGTCGACATTGCTGGTCTGGTGGCAGGTGCCTCCAAGGGCGAAGGCCTGGGTAACCAGTTCCTGGCCAACATTCGCGAAACCGACGCCATCGTCAATGTGGTGCGCTGCTTTGACGACGACAACATCGTGCACGTGGCCGGCAAGGTAGACCCGATTGCCGACATCGAAACCATTGGCACCGAACTGGCGCTGGCCGACCTCTCCTCGGTAGAAAAAGCCATGCAGCGCGAAGGCAAGAAAGCCAAGTCCGGTGACAAGGACGCCCGCGCACTGATCGCCGTACTGGAAAAGCTGGTGCCGCATCTGGACCAGGGCCAGCCGGTGCGCTCGCTGGACCTGTCCGACGAAGAGAAGACCATTCTCAAGCCGCTGTGCCTGCTCACCATCAAGCCGGCCATGTACGTGGCCAATGTGTCGGAAGACGGCTTCAGCAACAACCCCTACCTGGACAAGCTGCAAGCGCTGGGCGAGCGTGAAGGCGCGCCGGTGGTTGCCCTGTGTGCGGCCATCGAAAGCGAAATTGCCGACCTGGACGATGCCGACAAGGCTGAATTCCTGGCCGAAATGGGCCTGGAAGAGCCGGGTCTGGACCGCCTGATCCGCGCCGGTTACAAGCTGCTGGGCCTGCAAACCTACTTCACCGCCGGTGTGAAGGAAGTACGCGCCTGGACCATCCACGTGGGCGACACCGCACCGCAGGCTGCCGGGGTGATCCACACCGACTTCGAACGCGGCTTTATCCGTGCGCAAACCATTGCCTATAACGACTTCATCACCCTGGGTGGCGAAGCCAAGGCCAAGGAAGCCGGCAAGATGCGCTCCGAAGGCAAGGAATACGTGGTACAGGATGGTGACGTGATGAACTTCCTGTTCAACGTCTGATCAGCCTTACCCGCTGCCCAATGAAAAACGCTCCCGGATGCCAAGTCCGGGGGCGTTTTGCTTGACTGTATGTCTAATGGCCGCGGTTGGCGCAGCGGATGATGGCAAGGTCGTCGTGCTGGCGCAGGCAGTAGCGCAGGTCAAGCCGGGGGCCGGGCAGGCGCATGTGGCCTTGGCCTGCTTTGGCTTCCGGTGACGATGCCGGTGCCGCCGTGGCAGCAGCAGGGGCTGGTGCTGTGCTGGCCGGAGGCATGCTTGCGGCCGGGCTTGTTGCCTTGCTGGCCTGCTGCTCGGCCGCTGGCGGCATGGCAGGCGCAGCTTCCGGCGCTGGTGTACCTGGTGCGGGCCTGTTGTTCATACCCGACATGAGGCCCGGCAGGTTCAGTGGCTGGCCATTGGCTTTTACCCCGTTGCGATCGATCAGCAGGCTGCTGCTGATGACCTTGCCATCGTTCTTGATCAGCCCCTGCGTTTGCCATTGGGTCAGCATCATCTCGGCTTGTGCCTTGGCCTGGCTGGAAGGGGCCAGGGCGTCGAGCAGGCTGCGCTCGACCGCCAGGCTGGCTTTCAGCGTGCTGCGCTGCTGGCCTTGTGCAGCAAGCCAGGGCAGGGTGATGTCGGCGGCCTTGACCCCGCTGCCATCAAAGCCGATGGAGAAACTGCCCTGGATAGTGCCCTTGGGCATGTGCAGCGACAGGCGTTGCAGATTGAAGGACGGGGATTGTGCCAGGAAGGCGCCCATGTGCTTGTAGACCAGCGCCATGGATGCCTGCTGCATGGCGGCGGGATTGTTGCGCAGGTCGGCACGGCTGGCCAGTGCCATGGTGTCGGCTTGCCAGGCAAGCAAGGCCTGCTTGTTGAGGTTGGTGTAGCTGAAGTCGAGGTCGATATTGTCCTGCTCCTGCGCGGGCAGGCCGGGAGGGGATAGCTTGAGGCTGTCCAGATGAGTCAGGTAGCTGATGTCGAAATTGCCACCCTTGTCATCCAGTTTGATCTCCATGCGGCTTGGGCCCACCTGGGCCAGCGGCGTGGCACCAGCCTGCAGGCTGGCACCGCCCAGTTGCTGCTTCATTTGTGAGGCCCATGCGGCATCGGGCTGATTGAAAGCGCTCACCTGGCCATTGAGCTTGAGATCATTCATGCGCAGGACCAGACCATTATTGCCACTGTTGGCGGCGAGGAAGCTGAAGGTGGGCAGTGTGAAGTCGTAGCTTACCGGCTCGCCTTCTTTGGTGTGGGCCTTGCCTTCGATGCTGAAGGTGAAGGTACCGGCCGCCGTGTTGACGATGACGTCATGGCCGGCAAGATGGCTTTCATTGCTGCCATCAGTCTTGCGGATGCTTTCCAGCATCAGCGGCAGGGGAAGGCCTGGTTTGCCTTGTTCATCCACTGGCGTGAAGCTGATATCGGTGCGGGACCAGCGGATGAAAGGCAGCGGCAACTGCTTGATCTTGTAGTCCAGCTGAATCACCTGTACCTGGCTGCCGATGGGCAGCTTCAGTTGCACCTTGGCGGTGGAGGTGAACCAGCCGCGGTCGAACTGTTGCAGGCTGAGCATGGAACCGCCAGCCTTGTCAGCCATCGTGGCAAAGTCACTGCGCATTTTTTCCTCATAGCGCATGCCGACAATGCCGGGGGCAATGGCACACCATCCCGCCACCGCGAGGCCTACTAGCGCTGCGCTTATCTTGATTGCCTTCATTGCATCTCCCTGTGGCGCTGAATGACATACGCCTATCGCTGACATGCTTGCCAGACTAGCAGGGGAAAGAGGGCTGCACCAGCCCGGTTTTGCTCTGAGGGCAGGCGATGGCAGGGGAAAATCCGGGTGTCCATGCCCTGGCATTCCGGGCAAAATGGAGCGCTTGTTGCCTGACAATCCCCAGCCGATTCATCTTGGAGCCGTTCATGTTTCATTTTTCGCAGCCTTTACCACTACCCCTGCTGGCACTGATTGCCGCAGCCGGCCTGTATGCCGGCATCCAGAATGCGCTGGCGGGAGGCGGCTCCTTCATTACCTTTCCCGCCTTGCTGCTGGCCGGGCTCAACCCGCTGGCGGCCAATATGAGCAGCACCATTGCGCTGTTTCCCAGCCAGATCACCTCGGCGCTGGCCGGGCGCAAGCTGGTGGGCGGCGTGGGGCCGGTACCGTTTCGTCATCTGTTTGTGGTCAGCCTGATTGGCGGGGTGCTGGGGGCCTTGCTGCTGCTGTCCACCCCGGTCAGCATCTTTACCCGGCTGGTGCCGTGGCTAGTGCTGTTTGCCACCAGCGTGTTTGCCTGGGGCAGTTTCCGCCGCAAGCCGGTGGTGGACCCAGACGCCCCGCCACGGCATTTGCCCACCCCGCTGTTGTTGCTGATTCAGGGTGCAATTGCGGTGTATGGCGGTTATTTTGGTGGCGGTATCGGTTTCCTGATGCTGGCGGCGCTCACCATTGCCGGCCAGCAGGTGCGTATGGCCACGGCTACCAAAAATGCACTGGCCATGACCATGAATGCATCGGCAGTGGCCATTTTCGCCATGTCGCCACAAATCAACTGGGCTGCGGTGCTGGCCTTGGGGGCTGGCGGCATTGCCGGCGGCGTGGTGGGCGGCTGGCTGATGCACCGCCTGCCGGAGCGCCAGTTGCGCGCCTTTGTGGTGGTGGTGGGAACCGCACTGACAATATGGCTGTTTATCCGCTAAGGCTGGAGTATGCTGGCGACTTCTGTCCCCGCCAGCCTGTTACGGCCTGTCACCTGGCTGGCGGAAGGTTTCTGTTTTCATAATCTGATGGATGATCTGTAATGAAAAAAATCCTGTGTGCGTCCCTGTTTGCCGCTTTTGCCAGCCATGCCATGGCTGCTGACCTGCTGGATACCGTCAAGCAGCGTGGTACCCTGAAAATTGCCGTGGAAGGCACTTATCCGCCGTTTACCTTCAAGGATGCCCAGCAGAACCTGACTGGTTTTGATGTGGAAGTAGCTACCGAAGTGGCCAAGCGCCTGAAGGTGAAGCCGGAATTCACCACCGGCGAATGGAGCGGTCTGCTGGCTGGCCTGCAGGCAGGCAAGTTTGACGTGGTGGTCAACCAGGTGGGCATTACCGACAAGCGCAAGGAAACCTTCGACTTTTCCCAGCCTTACACCTTCTCCAGTGCCCAGCTGATCGTCCGCAAGAACGAGACGCGCGTATTCAAGTCGCTGGACGACCTGAAAGGCAAGAAAGTGGGCGTGGGCCAGGGCAGCAACTACGCTGACATGGTCAAGGCAGTGAACGGTATCGAGGTGAAGGTATACCCGTCTGCGCCGGAAAACCTGCAAGACCTGGCCTCCGGCCGGATTGACGCGGCACTCAACGACAGCCTGCTGATTCCGTTTGCCATCAAGCAAGCCAAGCTGCCCTTGAAGGCTGGTCATCCGGTAGGTGATGTCACCACCATGGGCATTCCGTTTGCCAAGAACAACCCCAAGTTCAAGCAGGCGGTGGACAAGGCATTGAATGATATGAAGGCTGATGGCAGCTTCAAGAAGATTTCGGTGAAGTGGTTCGGTATCGACGTGTCCAAGGCACCGACTGCCGCCAAGTAAGCGGCTCTGGCCCTTTGCGGCCATCGTGTTTTGCCTTCAGTACCATTAGAATGTGCTGATTGCTGCGCCCCTGCCAGTCAGGGGCGCAGGTGTTTCTGAATGGGGATAAAAACATGGAGTGGGCAGATCTGATTGCGGCGGCCCTGCCGGTGATGCTGAAAGGGGCGCTGTACACGCTGATGTTTGCCGTGGTGGCCATGGTGCTGGGCTTGCTGCTGGGCTTCGTGGTGGCCTTGCTGCGGGTGGGCAAGGTGCCGGTGCTATCGCAGCTGGTGGCTTTTTACGTCAGCGCCATGCGCGGCACCCCCCTGCTGGTGCAGATTTTTGTCATCTATTACGGCTTGCCCGGCATCGGTATCGAACTGGACCCGGTACCGGCAGGCATCATCGCCCTGACCTTGAATGTGGCGGCTTATCTGTCGGAAAGCCTGCGTGGCGGCATTGCCGGGGTGGAGCGTGGCCAGTGGGACGCCGGGCTGTCGCTGGGTTTCAGCTGGTGGCAGACCATGCGCTACATCGTTGCACCGCAGGCTTTGCGCCTGTCCGTGCCCAGCCTGTCCAATTCGCTGATCAGCCTGATCAAGGACACCTCGCTGGTGTCGGTCATTACCGTCACCGAGCTGATGCTGGCCACCAAGGAAGTGATTGCCCAGACCTTTCAGCCGCTGCCGCTCTATCTGGGTGCTGCGGCCTTGTACTGGGTGATGAGTGCCAGCTTCGAGCGCCTGCAAAAGCGGGTGGAGCGCAAGCTGGACATGGCGCATCAGCGCTGAGTCAGCTGAAGGTCAATAAAAATCCCCGCTCATCGGCGGGGATTTTCATGACCACCCTGCAACTCAGGCGTGGCGGTACATGCTTTCTATCAAGGCCTGGCAGCGCTGGCTGATGACCTTGCGGCGCAGCTTGAGCGTGGGGGCCAGTTCGCCCGCGTCCACACACCAGGGCTTGTCCAGCAGGGCAAATTTCTTGATGTGCTCCCAACTGCCAAAGTGGCGGTTGAAGCGCTTGATCTCGCGTTCTATCAGTTCCACGATGCGCGGATGTAGCCGCATTTCACTATGGCTGGTATAGGTGATTCCCTGTTCCTGGCACCATTCCTGCAGCTTTTCATACAGCGGCACAATCAGCGCGGCAGCGAATTTCTGACCATCGCCCACCACCATGATCTGGTCGATATAGGCCGATTCCTTCAGCTTGTTTTCCAGTAACTGCGGCGCGATGTACTTGCCATTGCTGGTCTTGAACATTTCCTTCTTGCGGTCGGTAATGCGCAGATAACCCTGTTCCAGCATGCCGATGTCCCCGGTATGCAGCCAGCCCTGTCGCAGGGTTTTGGCAGTGAGTTCCGGCTCGCGGTAATAGCCCACCATCACATTGGGGCCGCGCACCAGGATTTCGCCATCTTCGGCCAGTTTCAGCTCCACCCCTTGCAGGGCGATGCCGACGCTGCCAATGCGTACCGCGTCTGGCGAGAAGGGATTGGCCGTAATCACCGGGGCGGCTTCCGTCATGCCATAGCCTTCGGCCACGGCAATGCCGCTGGCCCACAGCAAGCGGGCCAGACGCGGTTGCAAGGCAGCAGAGCCCACATTCACCCAGCGTAACTCGCCACCCATGGCTGCGCGCCATTTGCGGTATACCAGACGGTCGGCAATGGCATGCCGGATGGCGGCCAGACCGCGTGGCGGCTGGTTCGGTTCGTAGGCTTCGGCCCGAGCCAGTGCCCACAGATAGAAGCGGCGTTGCCAGCCCTTGAGCGTGGCAGCCCTGGCGTGCAGCTTTTCGTGCACTTTTTCCAGTACCCGTGGTACGGCGCTGAAGGTGTGTGGGCGGACTTCGGCCAGGCTGCCGGATAAGGCGTCGACGCTGGAAAAATACACGCCGCAGCCAGTCAGCAGGTAGTACAGCACGCCGGCGCGCTCGAAGATGTGCGACAGCGGTAAAAAGCTCAGCGCCCGGCACTGCCCTGCCGGCAGGCGGGTATGTGCTGCCGTGGCGGTGACGGTGCTGACCACATTGCGGTGGGACAGCATCACGCCCTTGGCGCGGCCGGTGGTGCCGGAGGTGTAGATGATGGTGAACACATCATCCGGCAGAATGCTGTTACGCAGCAGCGCCAGTTGCTGCAGCTTGCCCTGGCGTCCGGCATCGCGCAGCGTTGTCCAGCACGGCAGGCCGTCTAGCGGTTTGAGTCCATAGCAAGGGCAGGGGCGGCCAGCGAGCGCCTGTTCCAGCTTGCGTTGCAATGCACTGCTGCCGACGAAAGCCAGCTTGACCGCTGCATGCTCCAGGATATAGCGTGCATCTTCCAGCGTGCAGGTAGGGTAGAGCGGTACACTGATGGCGCCAATCTGTTGCAGGGCAAAGTCGACAATCACCCACTCGGGGCAGTTGTCGGCAGCAATGGCCACGGTATCGCCACGCTGAATGCCTTGTTGCAACAAACCCAGGCTGAGTGCATTGACAGCCTCCATCACGGTGCTGCTGCTCATGGACTGCCACTTTCCGTCGGCTTTGGCACTCAGGCAATCAGGCCGAGGCAGGGTTTCCAACTGGTGAAAGAGGATGTCAAAAGCGCGTTCTAGCTTCATTCGTACAAATGTTTGATTCAAGGACGGCGCAAATTAGCCCTATTCCCTTTCGGTGTAAAGAAAATTGCAGTCTGTTTTTGGGAATAATCAATAAATTGCCGGCAAAGTGCCGGTTTTAGTCATGATCATGCAGCCATTAATGCCATTGGTATTGCTGGGCCATCAGACGGTAAATGCCGCCTTGGCCAGGATGTCACAGGCTCAGGACCATCAGGAACAACAATGAAATTTGCTACCAAGACCATTCATTCCGGCTACGACAGCAGCCAGCACAGCAAGTCGGTGATGCCGCCCATTTATCAGACATCGGTGTTCGAGTTTGCTGAAGTAGGCGAGCAATTGCCGTTTTCTTATGCCCGCACCGGTACGCCCACCCGCGCAGCGCTGGAAACTTGCCTGGCCAGCCTGGAAAACGCCAGACATGGCCTGGCTTTTGCCAGTGGTATGGCCGCCATTGATGCCGTGCTGCGTGCCACGCTGAAACCGGGTGACGAAGTGATTGCCGTGGCCGACCTCTACGGTGGCGCTTACCGCTTGCTCACCAAGGTGATGGAACCGGCTGGTATCACGGTGACCTTTGTCGATCTGACCAACCCGGCCAATTTGCAACAAGCCATCAGCGCACGCACCAAGCTGCTGTGGCTGGAGTCGCCTACCAATCCGCTACTCAACCTGGTGGACATCACCGCCTTGTCTGCCATCGCGCACCAGCATGGCGCGGTAGTGGCGGTGGACAGCACCTTTGCCACGCCGTATCTGCAGAACCCCATCGACCTGGGCGCGGACATCGTGGTGCATTCCGCCACCAAATATCTGGGTGGCCATTCTGATGTACTGCTAGGCTTGGTGGCCGTCAGCGACGACAAGCTGTTTGCCGACATCAAGTTCATCCAGAACTCGGCCGGTGGCGTGCCGGGGCCGCAGGATTGCTTCCTCACTCTGCGCGGTATCAAGACCTTACATCTGCGCATGGACCGCCACTGCGACAATGCCGAACAAGTAGCGGCCTTCCTGCGCAACCATCCCAAGGTGGAAAAAGTATTCTTCCCCGGCTTTGCCGACCACGCCGGTCATGACATCGCCAAACAACAGATGCGTCGCTTTGGCGGCATCGTCACCATCTGGCTGAAAGAAGACACCCGCGCCGAAGCCAGCCGGGTGGCCAGCAAGCTGCAACTGTTTGCACTGGCCGAATCGCTGGGCGGGGTAGAGTCGCTGGTCAACCACAGTTACACCATGTCGCACGGTGGCATGCCGCCGGAACAGAAAGCCGCGCTGGGCATCCGTGAAGGCGGCCTGCGCCTGTCCATCGGCGTGGAAGATATCGAAGACATTCTGGCGGATCTGGCACAGGCACTGGCTGATTAAGCCGTCATGAGGTGAAACGGGCTGCGCGGCAAGCCGGGTCTGGCTTGTTGTGGCGGCCCTGATGCGGTAAATTACCTGAGTAAATTACTAAGGTATTGCTCATGAGCGCCCCCGCAGCAGAAAAATACACCACCCAGACCATTCTTTCCTTGCAGCACTGGAGTGAAAAGCTGTTCAGCTTTCGCCTGAGCCGCCCCGAATCCTGGCGTTTTGTCCCCGGCCAGTTTGCCCGGCTGGGCTTGCCGCTGGAAAACGGCGGCATGGTGTGGCGCGCTTATTCCATGACTTCCGCCAGTTGGGACGAGCATCTGGAGTTTTTCTCTATCGTGGTGCCGGATGGGCTGTTCACCTCGCGCCTGGCGCGTTTGCAGGTGGGGAATACCGTCCTGCTGGACAACAAGGCCAACGGTTTCTTCACCGTGGACCGCCTGCCCGATGGCGAAGACCTGTGGCTGCTGGCTACCGGTACGGGTCTGGCACCCTATCTGTCCATCCTGCAGCAGCCCGAGGTGTGGCAGCGTTTTGCCCATATCGTGCTGGTGCACTGTGTGCGGGATAGCAGCGAACTGGCCTACCGTGATGAGATTGAGGCGTTGCGCCAGCACCCCTTGTGGGCGGAGTGGGGCGACCGGTTGCGCTATGTGCCGGTGGTAACACGTCAGGCCGAGCCTGGCATGTTGCAGCAACGCATTCCGGCTTTGCTGGAAAGCGGCAAGCTGGCCGAGGCTGCCGGCCTGCCGCTGACAGTGGAGCGTTCGCGCTTCATGATCTGTGGCAATCCGGCCATGGTGGAGGACACCCACCGCCAGCTGATGAAAATGGGCTTCCGCCTGAGCCGGCTGAGCGCTCCTGGCCATCTGGTGCTGGAAAACGGCTGGTAAGCCAAAACAAAAAAGCCCCACTGGAGTGGGGCTTTTGACTGGGTGGCTGGCGTTTATTTGACGCAATCCACACAGTACACCTTGCGGCCTTCCACATCGGTGGCCACCAGACCGTGCACGTCGGTCTCGAAGCCCGGCAGTTCGCGGTTGAAGGCCTGGGCAAAGCGCAGGTAGTCGACGATGGTCTTGTTGAAGCGCTCGCCCGGAATCAGCAGCGGGATGCCCGGCGGATACGGGGTCAGCAGCACGGCGGTGACGCGGCCTTCCAGCTGGTCTACCGGCACGCGTTCGATTTCGCGGTGCGCCATCTTGGCAAAGGCATCGGCCGGACGCATGGCCGGCTCCATCTCGGACAGATAGATCTCGGTGGTCAGGCGGGCGATGTCGTGCTTGGTGTACAAGGCGTGAATGCGCTGGCACAGGTCGCGCAGGCCCACGCGCTCGTACTGCGGGTAGCGCGAGACAAAGTCCGGCATGGCGCGCCACAGCGGCTGGTTCTTGTCGAAGTCATCCTTGAACTGCTGCAGCAGCGAAATCAGCGTGTTCCAGCGGCCCTTGGTAATGCCGATGGTGAACATGATGAAGAAGCTGTACAGGCCGGTTTTTTCCACCACCACACCGTGTTCGGTCAGGTACTTGGTGACGATGGCGGCCGGGATGCCCATTTCTTCGAAGCTGCCGTCCACGTCCAGGCCCGGAGTCAGTACGGTGGCCTTGATCGGGTCCAGCAGGTTGAAGCCTTCTTCGATACCGGCAAAACCGTGCCAGTGCGCGCCGGGTTTCAGTTCCCAGTCCACCGGGTCGCAGATGCCGTCGTCGGACAGCTCGTCCGGGCCCCACACGCTGAACCACCAGTCGTTGCCGTATTCCTCGTCCACCTTGCGCATGGCGCGACGGAAGTCCAGTGCTTCCACCAGCGATTCTTCCACCAGTGCCTGGCCGCCCGGCTGTTCCATCATGGCGGCTGCCACGTCGCAGCTGGCAATAATGGAATATTGCGGGCTGGTGGAGGTGTGCATCAGATAGGCCTCGTTGAACCAGGCGGTATCCAGCTGACGGTTTTGCGGGTCCTGCACCAGAATCTGCGAAGCCTGGCTGATGCCGGCCAGCAGCTTGTGGGTGGACTGGGTGGAGAAGATCAGGCTGTCCTTGCAACGCGGACGGCCTTCACCAATGGCGTGGAAGTCGCCATAGAAGTCGTGGAAGCTGGCATGCGGCAGCCAGGCTTCGTCAAAGTGCAGCGTGTCCACTTCGCCATCCAGCAGGCCCTTGATCTCTTCCACGTTGTACAGGATGCCATCGTAGGTGGATTGGGTGATGGTGAGGATGCGCGGCTTGAGCTTGGGGTTCTTTTCCAGCGCTTCGCGGGCAAAGGGGTTGGCCAGAATCTTCTTCTTGATGCTGTCCAGCTGGAATTCCGACTTCGGAATCGGGCCGATGATGCCGTAGTGGTTGCGCGTGGGCATCAGGAAAACCGGAATGGCTCCGGTCATCATGATGGCGTGCAGGTTGGACTTGTGACAGTTGCGGTCCACCAGCACGATGTCACCCGCTGCCACGCAGCTGTGCCACACAATCTTGTTGGACGTAGAGGTACCGTTGGTGACGAAGAACAGGTGGTCGGCATTGAAGATGCGCGCGGCATTGCGTTCCGACGCGGCAATCGGGCCGGTGTGGTCCAGCAGCTGGCCCAGTTCGTCCACCGCATTGCATACGTCGGCGCGCAGCATGTTTTCACCAAAAAACTGGTGGAACATCTGGCCCACCGGGCTCTTCAGGAAGGCCACGCCACCGGAGTGGCCGGGGCAGTGCCAGGAATAGGAGCCATCGTGGGCATAGTCCACCAGCGCGCGGAAAAACGGCGGGGCCAGGCTGTCCAGATAGCTCTTGGATTCGCGGATGATGTGGCGCGCCACGAATTCCGGCGTGTCCTCGTGCATGTGGATGAAACCATGCAGCTCGCGCAGGATGTCATTGGGAATATGGCGCGCGGTACGGGTTTCGCCGTACAGGTAGACCGGAATGTCCGGGTTGCGGCGGCGGATTTCCGCCACAAAACTGTACAACTGGCCCAGGGCGTTTTCCGATGCGTCGTCGGTCTGGAACTCTTCGTCGTCGATGGACAGGATGAAACCGGCTGCCCGGCTTTGCTGCTGGGCAAAGGAGGTGAGGTCACCATAGCTGGTGTAACCAATCACGCTCATGCCTTCGGCCTCCATGGCTGCTGCCAGTTCGCGGATGCCGGAGCCGCTGGTGTTTTCCGAGCGGAAGTCCTCGTCGATGATGACGATGGGGAAGTGAAAACGCATACCTGAGTCCTTGTCGGTCAAAACTCGGACACCACAGCCGGGGATGGCCATTCAGGAAGGCAGCCCTTGCCATGGGCAAGGACACTACCGTGCACCTGTAACGCCTGTCGGCCCGCAGCTTGCTGCAGTGTCACTCGGTGCGCGTTGGGGCGCAGTCGCCGGGTTGGCGAGGCTGGCCTTGAGGCGCGTAAATGTTACTGGGCGCGCATGAAAACCGGGGTCATTCCTGCAGGCTGACGTGGAGTGGCCGCAGATCCCCGGCTTCCTTAGGGAGCACGATGAGCGTGCGTCCTTCACGTCGGCCGGCTTGGAGAACATCCCAAGAAAGCGCGCATTGTAGTCCTTTTACCGTGCTTGTGTTGCAAGGCAATATCAGAGAGTGAAAATATTCTGCAGGTTTGATCAAATATCATGCTGGAATCCTTGTCTGGCAAGGCTTTCAGCGGGATGAAGCGGGCTTAAAGGATTGTTTTAAGACGGTTTAGCCCGCTGGCGGGACTGGCGGTTTGAGATTATTTTTACTCTCGGCCAACTGTTGTTTTTTTTCATTGCGCCGCCGATACAGGCCCAGCGCCTTCAATACGATGGCGCCACCGCTCAGGGTGAGCAGGAAAACCAGTGGGCCGGCCACCAGCCAGGGAAACAGGGCGGCCAGTACGGCAAAGCCCAGCAGGCTCAGGCCGATGGTGAGAAAGGCGGTGGCTTCGCTGCTGTCTATGCTGCGGGTACCGCGCACCACGGCTCCCAGTGCATCGCCAATGCGCGCGGCCTGCCGCGCGGCAGCACTGGCCCCACTGCGCGCTGCATGCCCGGCACTGGGAAACAGGAAGGAGGCTTGCTGGCGCTGGCGCGGGTGGGTCAACACCGGTGTGCGCTTGTGACCGCTGAGCACCACTTCGGTGGATTGTTCCAGATCCTGCAAAAAGCGGGCGGCCAGTTCGCCAGCCACGCATTCGTCCTCGATGGCGACATCGATTTCGCGATTGGCCAGCCAGCTGGAAATGTTCAGGTTGGTCGAACCGATACGCGCCCAGCGGCCATCCGCCACGGCCGTTTTGGCATGAATCATCGGGCCGTTCCACTCGAATACCCGCACGCCGGATTCCAGCAGTGGCCGGTACATGGTGCGCGACACGGTGGCAATCCAGCGGATGTCGCTGGAGCGGGGCACCAGCAGCCGCACATCCACGCCATCACGCGCCGCCTGTTTCAGCGCGGACAGATAGGTGCTGGTGCCCATGAAATAGGCATCGGTCAGCCACAGGGTGCGGCGGGCAAAGCTGGCAATCAGCAAATCCAGCCGCATCATGTGGGCGGTGGACGGGGTGGTGGCAATCAGGCGGGCGGCAATGGTGCCGCAGTCCGGGATCGGGGTGGGAAAATCCAGCCAGTGCGCGTCCAGCGCCGGGCCGCAACTGGCCCAGCTGTCAGCAAACGCTGCCATGGCCTCGCTCAGCAGCGGGCCACGCAAGGACAGGCCGGTGTCGCGCCACGGGGCAATGCCGTCTTGCGGCCGGCCTTCCCAGCTGGAACTGATGCACAAGCCGGAAATGAAGGCCTCCTGCCGGTCCACCACGATCAGCTTGCGATGATTGCGCCCCAGCAGGCTCAGGCCGCCAGTCAGCGTGGGAGGATTGTAGGCCCGCACCTCGACCCCGGCGGCCAGCAGCGGGCGGAAAAAGCCGGTGAGCCATGGCCGCCAGCTGCCCAGCCAGTCATAAAGCAGGCATACCTTGACGCCAGCCGCGGCCTTGTCGGCCAGCAACTGGCGGATTTCACGGCCAAACGCGTCGTTGGCCACGATATACATCTCGATGAACACCGACTCTTCTGCTGCGGCAATGGCCTGTTTCCAGGCCGGAAAGTTGTCCGTACTGTCGTACAGCAGCCTGACCTGATTGCCGGCAATCAGCGGTGCTCCGGCCGAACGCGAGAAGGCCTGGTCGGCCAGCTGGCGCACGAAATCCTGAGCGGGGGCTGTAGTGCTGTCGCTACGCATGGTGAGTGATGTATGTTGTCCTACAATATTCATTAATTGGCGGTTTTGGCCATTTTGGATTTGCCAGTCGTGCACCAGAATGGGTCGTAATTTTGAATATGGGTGTCACAAAACTGGAAGAAAAATGGACTTTTTTTACGGGTTTTCCCTGATTTTTTTGGCGAAAATTTAAATCAAGTCTTTGAAAAATAAAGGTTATTGCGTTGCGAGAAAATTGGCAATAACTGGTTGCAAGGTCAAGCAAGTTGCCCTTAGAATCAATTCATTCGATTCACAATTATAAGCAGGACAGAGCAATGGACAGACAGCGCTGGTTGCAGGGTACCCTGTACCACCCGGATTTCGAGCAGGACAGCTGCGGATTCGGCCTTATCACCCAACTGGACGACAAACCCAGCCACTGGCTGGTGGAAACCGCCATCTCCTCGCTGGCCAAACTGACACACCGTGGAGCGGTGGCGGCAGACGGCAAGTCGGGCGACGGCTGTGGCTTGCTGTTTCGCAAGCCGGACGGTTTCCTGCGTGAAGTAGCCGCCGAGGCCGACATCGCGCTGAAGGCAGTGTACGCCGCAGGTCTGGTATTCCACCACCCCGACAGTGAAATCGGTGCACGCAGCTTGCGTCGCCTCAAGGAATTCCTGGAAGCCCAGCAACTGGAAGTCGCCGGTTTCCGCGTGGTGCCGACCGATGTCAGCGCCTGTGGCGAAGCAGCACTGGCCAGCCTGCCTGCCATTTCCCAGGTCTTCGTGAACTGTCCTTTCGGTATGGACGAGCTGACTTTCCAGCGTCGTCTGTACATGGGCCGTCGTCAGGCCGAAAAAGCCAACAAGGTGGACGATCCGTCCTTCTACCTGCCCACGCTGTCGCCGCACACCCTGTCCTACAAAGGCCTGGTGACCCCGGAAAACCTGCCCAAGTTCTTCCTGGACCTGAACGACCCGCGTTTTGAATCCAGCCTGGCGGTATTCCACCAGCGCTTCTCCACCAATACCTGGCCGCAATGGAAGCTGGCACAGCCGTTCCGCTTCCTGGCGCACAACGGTGAAATCAACACCGTGCAGGGTAACCGTTACTGGGCACGTGCCCGCGAGCGCATCATGGCCTCGCCGCACCTCGACATGGACGCCGTGCGCCCTATCGTGCAGACCGACGGTTCGGACTCCATGAGCCTGGACAATATGCTGGAAGGCCTGCTGATGGGCGGCATTCCGCTGTTCCGTGCGCTGCGCCTGCTGGTGCCGCCGGCCTGGCAGAACGTGGACTCCACCGACAAGGACCTGCGCGCCTTCTACGAATACAACTCCATGCACATGGAGCCGTGGGACGGCCCGGCCGGCATCGTGCTGACCGATGGCCGCTACGCCGCCTGTATGCTGGACCGCAACGGCCTGCGCCCGGCGCGCTGGGTGCTGACCCGCGACAATATCCTGACCATCGCCTCCGAAGTGGGCGTGTGGGACTACAAGCCGGAAGATGTCGTCCGCAAGGGCCGCGTGAAGCCGGGCCAGCTGTTTGCTGCCGACCTGGCTACCGGCGAGCTGCTGATGCCGGAAGACATCGACGCCATGCTCAAGAGCGCCAAGCCGTATCGCCAGTGGATCAAGGACAGCGCCAAGTATCTGGAACTGTCGATCGAGGACGATGCCGGCATCGAGGCGGTGAGCAAGGAAGAACTGTCCCGTCTGCAAAAGCTGTACAACTTCAGCTTTGAAGAGCGTGACCAGATTCTGCGCGTACTGGCCGAAGACGGCCAGGAAGCCGTCGGCTCCATGGGTGATGACACCCCGATGGCGGTGCTCAGCCAGAAAGTGCGCTCGCCGTTTGACTACCTGCGCCAGCAATTTGCCCAGGTGACCAACCCGCCGATCGACCCCATCCGCGAAGCGGTGGTGATGTCGCTCAACAGCGTGTTTGGCCCGGAACGCAATATGTTTGAAGAGAGCGCCGAGCACGCCAAGCGTCTGGAAGTGCGCTCGCCGGTGCTGTCGCACGAAAAATTCGTGCGCGTTACTACCCGTCCGGAACCGTATCTGAAGGCTACCACCTTCGACCTGTGCTACGACCCGAACGAAAGCTCGCTCAAGCAAGCCATTGAAAAGCTGTGCCAGTACGTGATCGAAGCCGTCAACGAAGGCACGGTGATCGTGGTGCTGTCCGACCGCATCATCACCCAGGGCCGTCTGCCTATCCATGCGCTGTTTGCCACCGGTGCGGTACACCATGCGCTGATTGAAAGCGGTCTGCGCTGCAAGACCAACATCCTGCTGGAAACCGGCACTGTGCGCGACGCGCACCAGATGGCCTGTGTCATCGGTTATGGTGCCACCGCGGTTTATCCTTACCTGGCTTACCAGAGCATCATCGATCTGGTGAACAGCGGCGTGGTCAACTGCAAGATCAACGAAGCACTGCAGCACTACCGCAAGGGCATCAACAAGGGCCTGCTCAAAGTGCTGTCCAAGATGGGTATTTCCACCATCGCCTCCTATCGCGGCGCCCAGCTGTTTGAAGCCGTGGGCATCCACAAGGACGTGGTGGACCTGTGCCTGAAGGGCACCGTGTCGCGCGTATCCGGTGCCAGCTTCGAGGACTTCGAGGACGACCAGCAACAACTGCTGCGTTTTGCCTTCAACCCGATGCGCCCGATTTCGCAGGGCGGCTTGCTCAAGTACGTGCACGGCGAGGAATACCACGCCTACAACCCGGACGTGGTGCAGCTGCTGCAAAAAGCGGTACAAAACGACGACTACCAGGCCTACCAGCAATACGCCGACACGGTCAACACCCGTCCGGTGGCCATGCTGCGCGACCTGATGAAGGTGAAACTGGCCGAGCAGCCGATCTCCATCGATGAAGTCGAGCCGATCGAAGCCATTCTCAAGCGTTTTGACTCCGCCGGCATGTCGCTGGGTGCGCTGTCGCCGGAAGCCCACGAGGCACTGGCAACCGCCATGAACCGTCTGGGTGGCCGTTCCAACTCCGGTGAGGGTGGCGAAGATGCATCGCGCTACGGCACCGAGCGCATGTCCAAGATCAAGCAGGTGGCCTCCGGCCGCTTTGGTGTCACCCCGCATTACCTGGTGAATGCCGAAGTGCTGCAGATCAAGGTGGCCCAGGGCGCCAAGCCGGGCGAGGGCGGCCAGCTACCGGGCGACAAGGTGACCGGCCTGATTGCCCGCCTGCGTCACGCCAAGGAAGGCATCAGCCTGATTTCGCCGCCGCCGCACCACGATATTTACTCCATCGAAGACCTGGCCCAGCTGATCTTCGACCTGAAGCAGGTCAACCCGACCGCGCTGGTATCGGTGAAGCTGGTGGCCGAGCCGGGCGTGGGCACCATTGCCGCCGGTGTGGCCAAGGCCTATGCCGACCTGATTACCATCTCCGGTTACGACGGTGGTACCGGTGCCTCGCCGCTGACTTCGGTGAAGTACGCTGGCTCGCCGTGGGAACTTGGCCTGTCCGAAGCCCAGCAAGTACTGCGTGCCAACGGCCTGCGCGGCCGGGTACGGGTGCAGACCGACGGTGGCCTGAAAACCGGCCTGGACGTGATCAAGGCCGCCATCCTCGGTGCGGAAAGCTTCGGCTTTGGTACCGGCCCGATGGTGGCGCTGGGCTGTAAATACCTGCGTATCTGCCACCTGAACAACTGCGCCACCGGCGTGGCTACCCAGGAAATCAAGCTGCGCTCCAAGTACTTCCTCGGCCTGCCGGAAATGGTGATGAACTACTTCCTGTTCATTGCCCGTGAAACCCGCGAATGGATGGCCAAGCTGGGCGTACGCAGCATGGAAGAGCTGATCGGCCGCATGGACCTGATGGAATTGCTGGAAGGCGAAACCACCAAGCAAGGCAAGCTGGACCTGTCGCCGCTGCTGTCGCAAGGCACGGTGCCGGACGATGTGCCGCGCTTCTGCATCAGCGATAGCAACCCGTCCTTCGACAAGGGCGAGCTGGCCGAGCAGATCCTGGCCGATGCCCTGCCTGCCATCCATAACAAGCAGATGCTGGAACTGTCCTACCCGATCGAGAACATCCACCGTTCCATCGGTGCCCGCCTGTCCGGCGAAATCGCCCGTGTACATGGTGCGGCTGGTCTGCCGTTTGGCTGTCTCAAGGTCAAGTTCACCGGCAGCGCCGGTCAGAGCTTTGGCGTGTGGAACGCGCCTGGCCTGCACCTGGAACTGGAAGGCGATGCCAACGACTACGTGGGCAAGGGCATGGCCGGTGGCCGCGTCACCATCTACCCGCCGAAGAATGCGGCGTATGAAAGCGGCGAAGCCATCATCATCGGTAACACCTGCCTGTACGGTGCCACCGGTGGCCAGCTGTTTGCCGCCGGTGTGGCCGGCGAGCGTTTCGGCGTGCGTAACTCCGGCGCGCTGGCGGTTATCGAAGGTGCGGGCGACCACTGCTGCGAATACATGACCGGCGGTACCGTCATCGTGCTGGGCGAAACCGGCTACAACTTCGGTGCCGGCATGACCGGTGGCTTCGCCTTCGTCTACGACCCGGGCGAGCGCTTTGCCTACCGCTACAACAATGAACTGGTCGACATTCACCTGATCAACGGCGAAGCAATGGGCATGTACCGTGCCTTCCTGCTGGAGAAGATTGCCAAGCATGTCGAGCTGACCGGCTCCGAAACCGGCCGCGCCATGCTGCAAAACTTCGACGACTACGTGGACTACTTCTGGCTGGTGAAGCCGAAGGCCGCCACGTTGGACAGCCTGCTCAAGGATTGACGATCAAGGGCGGGGCGTGCTGCCCCGCCGCAACGGAAACAACAGGGCCTGCCGCCGTTTACAAGGCCGGGCCCGTAGTCAGGAAACGATCATGGGTGACGTATTCCAGTTCATGAAGCTCTCCCGCAACCCCGGTGAAAAAGTTGAAGCCGCGGTGCGCAAGATTGAGTTCAAGGAAATCTATCAACCGCTGCACAAGGTGGACGCCGCCGACCAGGCCGGGCGCTGCCTGTCCTGTGGCAACCCCTATTGCGAATGGGAATGCCCGGTACACAACTACATTCCCAACTGGCTGAAGCTGGTGACCGAAGGCAAGCTGTTCGAAGCGGCCGAAATGTCGCACAAGACCAACAGCCTGCCGGAAATCTGCGGCCGTGTATGCCCGCAAGACCGCCTGTGTGAAGGCTCCTGCACGCTGAACCAGGGTGGTTTCGGTGCCGTTACCATCGGTAGCATCGAAAAATACATCACCGACGAAGCCTATAAAGCTGGCTGGCGTCCGGACATGTCCAAGGTGATCTGGAGCGACAAGAAAGTCGCCGTCATCGGTGCCGGCCCGGCAGGCCTTGCCTGTGCCGACGTGCTGGTACGCAACGGCGTGAAGCCGGTGGTATACGACCGCTACGAAGAAATCGGCGGCCTGCTCACCTTCGGCATCCCGGAATTCAAGCTGGAAAAGGCAGTCGTTCAGCGCCGCCGCGAAATCATGCAAGGCATGGGCGTGGAATTCGTGCTGAACACCGAAATCGGCAAGGACATCGAAATCGAAGCCCTGCTGGAACAGTACGACGCCGTATTCATGGGCATGGGAGCCTACAAGTACATGAAGGGCGGCTTTGCCGGTGAAGACCTGCCGGGCGTGCTGGAAGCACTGCCGTATCTGGTCAACAACGTGCGTCAGTGCATGGAAACCCTGCCCGCAGGCGAACCAGCCATCTCCATGGCCGGCAAGCGTGTGGTGGTGCTGGGTGGTGGCGACACCGCCATGGACTGCAACCGCACCGCCATCCGTCAGGGTGCCAAGCGCGTGACTTGCGCTTACCGCCGTGACGAAGCAAACATGCCGGGCTCCAAGCGCGAAGTGGCCAATGCCAAGGAAGAAGGCGTGGAATTCCGCTGGAACAGCCAGCCTGTGGGCATCGAGCAACTGCCCAATGGCGCGCTGGCGGTGATCCTGGCCGAAACCCGCCTGGGTGAGCCGGATGCCAAAGGCCGTCGCAATGCCGAAATCGTACCGGGCAGCGAAGAGCGCATCGAGTGCGATCACGTCATCATCGCCTTCGGTTTCCAGGTGGAAGCAGCCAGCTGGTTTGACCGCGCCGGCATCAGCAGCCAGCCCAACGGCCGCACCATTGCCTCGGAAAAGTCCAGGTTCAAGTACCAGACCAGCCACGCCAAGATCTTCGCCGGCGGCGACCAGGTACGAGGCGCCGACCTGGTAGTCCGTGCCGTATTCGAAGGCCGTCAGGCGGCAGAAGGCATCCTGAGCTACCTGCAGGTGTGGTAAGCAGGGATTGCCTGATCGCATGTGTAAAGAAGCCCGCCGTCTGGCGGGCTTTTTCTTTACGCATGCGGTATGTGGCTGTACTCAAGGCAGCTGTTACAATGTGCCGTTTTTGATTTTGATTATGCAGACTGGTTTGCACACCATCTGCTCAGTCCGCACGCATTTTGGAATGTGGCTGCCTGCACACCGTGTGTACACGGCGAGATGCATGTCAGGCCATCATTGTTTGCCATGTATGAGGTATTCATGAGTCGTTTCCTGTCGATGAGCGACACGGCGGCCAGCAAAGGCTGGCACGCAAGAGCGGTACTGTTGCTGTCTTTCATCTATGTTGCCGTATGCAGCGTGGGGCATACGGTAGCGCTGCGCTATGCCTTGCAAGGCGGCCTGCTGTTGTTGGCACTTCCTTTGCTACAACGCAGTGTGCCCACCTTCCGGGCTGCCAGATATCCCATCATCCTGCTGGCCCTGTTCATGGCCTATGCCACCTTGCATACCTTGCTGTTATCACGCTGGCCAGCCATTTCCATGGCGGAACTGCGCAGCCAGCTGGGCATGGCTACCTTGTGGTTCTTTATCGGAATGGTTCTGTACCGGGTATGGCGCAAGTATTCCATCATTGATGTCGTGATTGCCGGTGGGGTAGCGCTGGCACTGGCCGAGTTCGGCCTTGAGGCCTACCAGTATCTCGCGACTGGTACCTGGCCTTATCGCGAAACATTTTCCACACCCACGTATCTTGAGTTCACCTTCCTGATCAACTTCGTGTTGGCCTTTGTCGTCGCCACCCTGTGTTTTGGTCATTGGGGCAGGCAAAGGGTCAGCCGCATCAGCAAACCATGGCTGCTGGCAATTCTTTCCTTGTTCGTGTTCGTTAGCCTGCATGCTGCTGCGCGCAACGGCATGATAGGCATGGTCTACCTCAGCTTTTCCATGCTGTTGTTATATTCCATTTTCCAGGGGGTGAAGCATGGCTGGGCCAAGCTATTGCTGATCTGGCTGGTCGTGATTGGTACGCTGAGTGGGCTGGTGGTATATGCCATCAAGAAAGATAGTCGCAATCTGGCGTTTACCGAGTCCGTAGCCGCTGGCTGGGATTACCAGCATCACCCTGCCTGGACGCAGATCGGCCCCTTGCCGCTGATGTCAAACGGCGAGCCTGTGGATGACTCGGCTTTCAAGCGTGTGGCCTGGATTCACAGTGGCCTGGACATGATTGCCAGCCATCCCCTTGGTTTTGGCTTCATGCGAGAAGTATTTGCCCAGACGGCCACCAGCATGGGCATCAAGAATAACCTGGGGCATGCGCATAGTGGCTTCATTGACCTGGGGCTGGCATTGGGTGTTCCCGGAATTGTGCTGTGGCTGCTGTTCTGCGCCAGCCTGTTTGTTACCGGATACAAGCGTTTCCGCTATCAGCAGGATGTACGCGGACTGATGCTGATGCTGATGGTGTGCGGCTTTCTGGGGCGCATGCTCAATGAGAGCATCTTCCGCGATCACATGCTGCAGTTATTGTTGTTTGTGGCGGGTGCCTTGCTGGCGGAGATGAATAACAACAGCACTAAACAAGTTGATGATTGAAACTTGACTGTCTGTGTATGAATCCAGCTTCCTGATCCATCTCCAACCTAAATACAATCGCAACTATTTTTTAATAGGTACGAAATTGTATTTGCTTGAATTAGGTCCGGATTCAATCTTGATTAGTTTCCAACGTTAGCTACCCAAGATTTCTAGCACAGACACATTGCCAAGAGAAAAACACTTTTTTCTACCAGAAGAAGATCTTCCCTCTCCGCTAAAACCTTTATCATACACGAAGAAATAATCCCGTTCTTTGCATAATGATGGTGTATTTAACTTGGTAAGTATACTCCCGGATCCTCAGATATTCTCTTTACCTGCTAGCGCTTTTTGGTCTCTACACCTTGGTGGTTACACCAGTAGTGCTTCACGCTGAAGTGATAGATGGTGTCACTTATATCTAATTAAAAAATTGATGAACTTTTCCAACGATCTTTAGAAGGGCGACGATGCTGCCATTGAAACCATTTCTATTTAGAATAGTTCTATTTTCTTGATACTTACGCCATGCATTTCTGATGGAGTTGTTACTCGCCCCACCTGTGCGCATCATGACAATAACTTCATTACTATAATGAGTTATTACACCCGGTATTGAGAATAATTTTAGAATACAGTCATAATCAGCACAGATTCTGTATTGCGTATCAAACCCACCAATTTGATTAAGAACTGAACGTCGGACATATAATGCTGTCTCTTATACACATCTCCGAGCCCACGAGACGAACGCAAAAAATAGGGGGGGGGGGGGGGGGGGGGGGGGGGGGGGGGGGGGGGGGGGGGGGGGGGGGGGGGGGGGGGGGGGGGGGGGGGGGGGGGGGGGGGGGGGGGGGGGGGGG